>NZ_JBEYYT010000451.1:0-7375 GCF_040645715.1 Spirillospora sp. NPDC046719
CGGGTCCGCCTCCGGGACGGGGTTCGGAGCCGGCTCGGCCTGCGCCTCCGGCTCCGGACGCGGCTCGGCGGGCTTCGGCTCCGGCGCCGGCTTCGCGACCGGAGCGTCCTGGGCGGGCTTCGGAGCGGGCTTCGCGGCCGGCTTGCCGACGGAGATCTCCCCGTCGGCCGCCCGGCGCTGCGCCGTCCGGACCGTCCCGCGCTCCGCCGCCGGCCTGGCCGGCCGGGTGCGGGTCCGCGGCCGCGGCTCCGGCTCGGGCTCCTCCCCGCCGCGGACCGTCTCCACGACCTTCCCGACGACCTTCTCCGCGGTGTGCCGGACGTCGTCGCGCAGCCGGCCGATCACCGGGCCGACGCCGTCGCCCTCGGTGATCTCCTTGTAGTCGCGGCTCACCCGGTCGCCGAGCAGCAGCGCCCGGCCCACACCGAACATGGCCAGCCGGACGGCGTGCAGCGGGAGATCGCGGACCTGCTCGCCCACCGCGTCCTGGACCTGCTGCTTGAGGCGGCGCGGCGATCTCGTCATGGTCATTCCTCTTCCTGCCGTCCTGTTCACGCACATGCGGCAATCGTCTTCTCGTGTCTCACTCTGCCCCATGGGTGCGAGGAGGGTCACCCCGGGTTAATGGAATTCTGTCCAAAAGCGGCGTGGAGTGGGTCACACAGCGGGCTTCACCAGAGCTTTACCCGTTTCCACCGCGGTCTCCCGCCGCCCGGCGCGCCGCGTCCCGCCGTGCACGGCGCGGGCGGGGCGGCTCGTACGATGGGGGCATGACCGCCAACAGCCAGCGCCGTGTCCTGCTCGCCAAGCCGCGTGGTTACTGCGCGGGCGTCGACCGCGCCGTCCAGACGGTCGAGATCGCCCTGGAGAAGTACGGGGCGCCGATCTACGTCCGCAAGCAGATCGTGCACAACGTCCACGTCGTCAAGACGCTGGAGGAGCGCGGCGCGATCTTCGTGGACGAGACCGAGGAGGTCCCCGAGGGCGCCATCGTGGTGTTCTCCGCGCACGGCGTCGCCCCCGTCGTCCACGACGAGGCCCGCGGCCTGAACCTGCGCACCATCGACGCCACCTGCCCGCTGGTGACCAAGGTCCACAAGGAGGCCGTCCGGTTCGCCGCGCAGGACTACGACATCCTGCTGATCGGCCACGAGGGGCACGAGGAGGTCATCGGCACCACTGGCGAGGCGCCCGACCACATCCACCTCGTCGACGGCCCCGACGACGTCGCCAACATCACCGTCCGCGACCCGGAGAAGGTCGCCTGGCTGTCGCAGACCACCCTGTCGGTGGACGAGACGATCGCCACGGTCGAGAAGCTCCGCGAGCGGTTCCCCAAGCTGACGGACCCGCCGTCCGACGACATCTGCTACGCCACCCAGAACCGGCAGACCGCCGTCAAGGAGATGGCCGCGCGGTCGCAGCTGGTCATCGTGGTCGGCTCCACGAACTCCTCCAACTCCGTCCGGCTGGTCGAGGTCGCCAAGGAGCACGGCGCCGACGACGCCCACCTGGTCGACTACGCCGAGCAGATCGACCCGGCCTGGCTGGAGGGCGTCGACGTCGTCGGCGTCACCAGCGGCGCCTCCGTCCCGGACGAGCTCGTCCAGGGCGTCCTGGCGTGGCTGGCCGAGCGCGGCTTCGGCGAGGCGGAGGAGATCGAGTCCGTCGAGGAGCGGATGCGCTTCTCCCTCCCGAAGGAACTCCGCAAGGACCTCCGCGTCACGCCCGTCTAGCCCACGCCCGTCTAGCCGGCGCCCGGGTCAGTCGACGTCGCCGTGGTGGAGGCGGCGCTCGGCGGTCGTGGTGGGGGACTCGTCCCACCGGACGGGGTTCTCGTTGTCCTCCTTCTCGAACAACCGGACCCCGACGAGCTTGCCGCGCAGCTCCCGCACGTTCGCCGGCAGCCCCCGGAACATCGTGATCACCAGGACCAGCAGCGTGCCGAAGAACAGCCACGGCGCCGTCGACGCCAGCGACGTCAGCAGCCCGACCGTGAGGGCGCGCAGCAGCGAGCCGTGCCCCAGCGCGTCCGCGGTCTCCGCGAGGACGGTCGCGAAGAAGAACACCAGCGGCGGGCTCACCGCGATCGTCAGCAGGTCCGCCGGGCGGGTGGCGAACGCGGCGAGCGCGCACGCGATCGCGAAGCCCGCCCCGGCCAGCAGCCCGACGCCGAGCCACCGCGACAGCAGCGCGCACACCAGCGCCGCGCCGAACATGAGCACGACGCCGCCGCGCCCCGTCAGGGTGACGGCGCCCGGCCCGGCGGCGTGCGAGCGGCGCGAGGAGGCGGCGCGCTGACGTCCCACTGGACCCCCTGAGGCCGGCGAGGCGCCGCCGGGCGCGTCGCGTGCCGTCGATGAGCTCATGGCCACCTCTCTCGCCGATCATCCTGATCAGGGATGGCCCGTCCGCCGAAACCTACCGGTTCCGACGCGCCATCAGGCCGAGGCCGCTCCTCGTCGCCGGGGGCACCGCGACCGGAGAGCCCCCGGTCGTTTGGACGGTCGTCGTGCGCCGTGAGTTCGGCCGCGGACAGAGCGCGTGGGCTCTCCTCCACCGGCTGAGGGCCGTCCAGGGACTCGTCCACGACGCCCAGCTCGTTCAGCTTCCGGGCGCTGACCAGCACGCGCGTCTCCAGCGAGCCCACCGTCCGGTTGTAGGACTTGATCGCGCCGGTGAGCGCGCGGCCCAGCTCGTCCACGTGCTGGCCCATGGTGCCGAGGCGCTCGTACAGCTCCTTGCCGAGCTCGAACACGGCGCGGGCGTTGCGCGATAGCGCGGCCTGCTGCCACGCGTACGACGCCGTCCGCAGCATGGTGATCAGCGTGGTGGGCGTCGCGATGTGGACGCGCCGCCGCATCGCGTACTCCAGCAGCCCGGGATCGCGGTCCAGCGCGGGCGCGAGGAACGCCTCCCCGGGGATGAACAGCACGACGAACTCCGGCGCCGGGCTGAACGCCTGCCAGTACGACTTCGCGGCCAGCCGGTCGACGTGGTCGCGCAGGTGCCGGGCGTGCGCGTCCAGCCGGACGGGGTCGCCGGTCTCGGCGGCCTGCAGGTACGCGGCGAGCGACACCTTGGAGTCGACCACGATGCTCTTGCCGCCGGCCAGCCGCACCACCAGGTCGGGCCGGACCGTCCCGTTCGCCGTGGCCGCGCTCGCCTGCTCGTCGAAGTCGCAGTGATGGGCCATCCCGGCGAGCTCCACGACCCGCCGCAGCTGCAGCTCGCCCCACCGGCCGCGGGCCTCCGGCCGCTGCAGCGCCCGCACGAGCCCCTGCGTCTCCCGCCGCAGCTGGTCGGAGCTCTGCCGGACGAAGTCGACCTGCTTGGCGAGCATCGCGTGCGACTCGCGGCGGCCCGTCTCGATCTCGCGGAGCTGCTCCTCCACCTTCGCGAGCGTGTCCTTCAGCGGCGCCACCAGGTGCTCGACGGCCTGCTGGCGGCGCTGCAGCTCGCCCGCCGCCTCGACCCCCGCCGCCTTCAGCCGCGCGTCCGCCAGCTCCAGGAACCGCTGGTTGCTGGCGTCCAGCGCCTTCGCCGACAGGTTCTCGAAGTGCTCGGCCATCCGCTCCTCGGCGTAGGCGAGCTTCTCCTCCGCCGCCCTGGCCCGCGCGATCAGCGCGCCCTGCCGGCTCGTCGCCAGCGCGTACCCGGCGACGACGCCGAAGACGGCGCCGACGAGAAGTCCGGCGAAGAGCGCGAGGTCCATTACTTCATCGTGACAGCGGACTCGCGAAGCGCGACCGCGACGCGCCGGATCGCCCGCCGGAGCGGACAATCCGTTCACTGTTCGCCAACCGTCCAGGCCGCCGGCCGCCGATGCCTCCGGCCCCGTCCGCCGTCCGGCAGCCCAGGGGGTCGGCGGGGTCCGTAAACTTGACCGCCGTGAGCCTCTCCATCGGAATCGTCGGGCTGCCCAACGTCGGCAAGTCCACCCTCTTCAACGCGCTGACCAAGAACGACGCGCTCGCCGCCAACTACCCGTTCGCGACCATCGAGCCCAACGTCGGCGTCGTCGGGGTGCCCGACCCGCGGCTCGGGGTGCTGGCCGAGCTGTTCGGCTCCCAGAAGATCATCCCGGCGACGATGGAGTTCCTCGACATCGCGGGCATCGTCAAGGGCGCGTCCGAGGGGCAGGGCCTCGGCAACAAGTTCCTCGCCAACATCCGCGAGACCAACGCGATCTGCCAGGTCATCCGCGCGTTCGAGGACCCCGACGTCACCCACGTGGACGGCGACGTCGCGCCGTCCCGGGACATCGAGACGATCAACACCGAGCTGATCCTCGCCGACCTGCAGACGATCGAGAAGGCGCTGCCGCGGCTCGACAAGGAGGCGCGGACCAAGAAGGACAAGGACAAGCTCGCCGTCGTCGACGCCGTCAACGCCGCGCAGAAGCTCCTCGACGACGGCATCACGCTGTTCGCGGGCGCCGAGAAGGCCGGCATCGACCTCGCCCTGCTGCGCGAGCTGCACCTGCTCACCGCCAAGCCGTTCCTCTACGTCTTCAACCTCGACGAGGGCGAGCTGACCGACGAGGCGCTGCGCGGCCGCCTCCGCGACCTGGTCGCGCCCGCCGAGGCGATCTTCCTGGACGCCAAGATCGAGGCGGAGCTGATCGAGCTGCCCGACGACGAGGCGCTCGAACTGCTCCAGGGCATGGGCCAGGAGGAGTCCGGCTTGTCGCAGCTCGTCCGGATCGGGTTCGCCACGCTCGGCCTCCAGACGTACCTGACCGCCGGCCCCAAGGAGTCGCGGGCCTGGACGATCCGCAAGGGCGCCACCGCCCCCGAGGCCGCCGGCGTCATCCACACCGACTTCCAGCGCGGCTTCATCAAGGCCGAGATCGTCTCCTTCGACGACCTCACCGAGGCCGGCTCGATGGCCGCCGCCCGCACCGCCGGCAAGGTGCGCATGGAGGGCAAGGAGTACGTGATGCAGGACGGCGACGTCGTCGAGTTCCGCTTCAACGTCTGAGCGTCCGCACGCCCTGTCAGGCCCCACCCGTCCGGTGGGGCCTGATGCGCGTCCGGGGGCTTGTGTGATTTGCGATACAGGTGTTGCATGTGGGGTCGCGCCCCAGGTCACCGCGTGTTCTGTCACGATATGTCCCGAAGTCGACACTTTGCCGGAATCTCTCGGAAAGAGATTGCGGGCGGAACGGACACCCGGTAACCAAGCAACTGCCGAGTCGCGCCGCTTGCCGGAAACCTGGTCAGGCGCACCGTTCGGAGCCTTGGATAGGGGATCGTCACCGTTTGGCAATCTTCCCCGTTCCTGTTGAGCTGGATTGCATTATCCGCAACCGCGTGCCGGGGGTGTGCTTCGCCGCGATGCGCTGGAACAATTGGCGCTCGTGGTTACTCTGGGCCCGGGGTGGGGTTCGGAAAGGACCACCCGCACAGGACCCAGGCAACAGACCGCGCCGACCGGGGGCGAGGCGCGAGCGGAGGCAGGATGGCTCGCAGGTCGGCCGTAGGACGCGGCCGTGACACGGCCGTGGTCGAGGAGACGGCGGCGCCCGCGGCGCTCGCCGCGTCCGCCGACCCGTGGGACGCGCCCGCGCCCGAACGGCGCCGCGGGCGCTCCGGCGGATCCGGCGACGGCCGGCGCGGCGGCGGCCGCTGGGGCGGCTCCGGCGGCCGCTGGTGGGTGTGGGTCGGGCGCGCCGTGCTCTGGGCCCTCATCCTCGTCATCCTCGTCAACGGCATCCGCGCCCCCTTCGAGCGCTTCACCGCCAAGGACGGCGACTCCACCGGAACCGGCGCCACCGCCAAGCCCGGAAAGGGCACCGGATTCCCGAGCAGCGCCGCCGGCGCGTTCGCGCTCCAGTTCGCCAACGTCTACCTGAACTACGACCAGAAGAGCGCGCCCGCCCGCGAAGCCCAATTGCGCACCTTCCTGCCCGACGGCGCCGACGCCCAATTCGGCTGGAACGGCGTCGGCACATTGCAGGTCCAGTCCGTCCAGGTCGCCGGAGTCGACGCCCGCGACGCGCACAACGGCACCGTCACGGTCCTCGCCCGCACCGCCGACAAGTGGCTCCGCCTTTCCGTGCCCGTCTACGCGGCCGACGGCGGCGCGCTCGTCGTCTCCGGACGGCCGGCGCTGCTGCCCCCGCCCACCAAGGCCGCGCTCCCGCAGGGCGGCGTCCAGGACCGCGACACCGCCCTGGAGAACGAGCTCCAGCCGTTCCTCGGTACGTTCTTCCAGGCGTACGCGTCCGGCAACCAGGCCGCCCTGTCGCGGTTCTCCGACGGGACGCCGATCGCGGGCCTCGCCGGCTCCGTCAGCTACGTCCAGGTCAAGGAGGTCGTCGCGCCCAAGGGAGCCGCCGACGAGCGGACCGTCACCGCGACCGTGGGCTGGCAGCTGCCCGGCGGCGCGGGCGCCGGCGGCGGCGGCGAACTCGACCAGGCCTACGAGCTCACCGTGGTGAAGAAGGGGACGACCTGGTACGTCAGAGACATCCGCGGCACCACGGAGCCGAACGCATCATGACCGCAACCCCCACGACATCCGCCGTCCCAGAGAGGTGATCAGTCGATGCTGCACCACATCATGGCGTCGATTCCGCACGAGGTCTGGGCGGAACCGCAGAAGAACGACGAACTCAACACCGGCAATCTCGCCGACTGGCTGCGCAACATCTTCGGCCCGCTCTTCCTCGTCATCGTCTCCATTGTGGCGATCTTCTTTCTGTTCACCCGGGAGATCACGCGTTTCGTCCAATTCATCGTGCTGGCGATAGGAATCGGAGTGGTCTTCTACGTGCCGAACATCATCGAGACGACCGCCCGGGCGATCGCCAAGGCGCTCGGGGTGGACGCCACCTGACCACGCGGAGGTCGGCACCACGCGGAGGCCGGCAGGCGGCACCGTGCTCGCGCAGTTAGGGGAGTAGGGGCGTGGATCTACCCACGTACACGAACATATGGCGCATCGAGAAGCGGCTGTACAAGCTGTACGACCTGCGGCTTCCGATGCCGCTGCCGCTGGTCCAGATCGGTGTGTTCCTCGGTGTGTTCGTGCCGTGGATCCTGCTGCTGAGATTCGTCGGGATCCCCTTCAAGTCCCCCTGGCACGTGCTGTACATCGTCCCGCCCGGCGTGCTGACCTGGCTCGCGACCCGGCCCGTCATCGAGGGCAAGCGGCTCACCGAACTGCTCCTCTCGCAGACCCGCTACCTCGCCGAACCGCGCACCTGGTGCCGCCTCACCCCGATCCGCGAGCCCCGCGAGGTCGTCGTCGTCGCCCGCGTCTGGCGCCGCGCCGAGGCCCCCGCCCCGGTCGCCGCCCCCGAGCGCGCCGCGGTCAAGTCCCGCCGCCGCGCCCGCAAGGCCGGTGCCGGTTCGGCGGCGGCCTTGCG
>NZ_JBEYYT010000452.1:0-7339 GCF_040645715.1 Spirillospora sp. NPDC046719
GCGGGCCGGGCACCGGCCCCGTTTCAGCCCTCCTCGCCGTAGAGGGCGGCTATGTCCTTGCTGCCGGGCCAGCGGCTGTAGGTGGGGGACTGCGGCCAGCCCTCGGGCACGTCCTGCCACTCCTCCTGGCGCCCGTACGGCAGCAGGTCGATCAGCGGGAAGGTGTGGCCGAGCTGCTCGACGCCGCGGCCGTCGGTGTGCCAGGTCCGGTAGACGGTGTCGCCGTCGCGCAGGAACACGTTGACCGCGAAGCCGCCGCCGGGCGGGGCGCCGACGTCCGCGCCGAACGGGCTGTTCGCCGTGGAGTACCAGGTCATCCTGTTGCCGACACGCCGCCTGTACGCGAGGGCCTCGTCGAGCGGGCCCTGGGTGACGATGACGAACCGGGCGTCGTAGGCGTCCAGGAACTCCAGCCGCGTGAACTGCGACGTGAACCCCGTGCAGCCCGGGCACTGCCAGGTCTTGCCGGGGAACCACATGTGGTTGTAGACGATCAGCTGGGACCGGCCGTCGAAGACGTCGGCCAGCCGGACCGGGCCCTCCTCGCCCTCAAGGGTGTACTCGGGCATCTCGACCATCGGCATCCGGCGGCGCTGCGCGGCGATCGCGTCGAGTTCCCGGGTCGCGGCCTTCTCCCGCGCGCGCAGGTCGCCGAGGTGGCGTCGCCAGGTCTCCGCGTCGACGACGGGCGGCAGTGCCTTGCTGGTCATGGTCCCTCCGAGGTTCGAATCGACGTCGCCAGGTACAGACCGCGCCCGGCCGGCGAATTCATCGGTCCCCGTGGTCACGAGCCGGCGGCCACGCCCCGCGCGAAGTCGGCGTATTGCAGTTCGAGTGCCTTGACGGGGCCGCCGCGCCAGCCCGCGGCGAGGGCTTCGGCCATCGGGTCGGGGAAGATGTCCTCCTCGTCCTTCTCCAGGCCGTCGAAGACGGCGCGCGCGACCGATTCCGGCGACGCCTTGGGCATCTCCACCCCGCGCGTCATGTCGGTGTCCACGATCCCCGTCAGGACGGCGTGCACCGTCACCCCCCGCGGGGCCAGGAGGGTCCGCAGCGACTGCGTCATGGAGAACGCGGCGGCCTTGGAAATGGAGTAGGCCGGGATCAGCGGGAACGCGGCGAGGCCGTTCACCGACAGGTTGTTGGCGATGGCCCCCTTGGCGTCGGTCAGCAGGGGCAGGAACGCCTCGATGACGCGGTGGACGCCGTAGAGGTTGACCGCGAAGTGCCGCTCCAGGACGGCCAGGTCGGTCAGGTCGTCGTAGTTCGCGATCCCGGCGTTGTTGATGAGGAGGTCGAGCGAGTCGACGGCCTCGGCCGCCCGCCGGACCTGGTCCGGGTCCGTCACGTCCAGCGTCAGCGGCGTGACCCGCTCGTCGGGGTGCCGCTGGGGGACGCGCGCGCCGGCGTACACGCGCCGCGCTCCCCTGCGCAGCGCCTCGTCGAGCAGCGCCCGCCCGATTCCGCGGTTGGACCCTGTGATCAGTACTGCCTTGTCGGTGATCGTCGGCATGCTGCCGCTCTCCTTGGGTGTTCTCGGGTGTTCCCGGCCGCGGGCGCGGCCGGTCAGCTGGTGAGGGCGGGGGTGAGCCCGAACGTCGGGACGAGGCCCGGGTCGTTGAAGGACGTGATCCGGGCGACGCGGGCCCCGATCAGGGTGAGGACCTGCACGCCGTACGCCTCGTAGCGGCCGGCGCCGGAGCGGCGGTAGACGACGCAGGCGGGCTGGCCGTTGGCGCGGCTCGGGACCATGCGCCACAGGCCCGGCCGGATGACGCGCCCGGCCAGGAAGCCCAGCACGGCGTCCCGCCCGGTGAACCAGGTCGGGGTCGGCGGCATCTCCAGCTCGACGTCGGCGCGCAGCAGCTCGATCAGCGCGGCCGGGTCGGCCCGCGCGAACGCCTCGACGTAGTCGTCGAGCAGGGCGCGGCGGGCGTCCTCGTCGGGCTCGGCGAGGTCCTCCTCGACCGGCCCGGCCTCGGCGAGGCGGGTTCGGGCGCGGCGGAGGGCGCCGTCGACCGCGGCGGCCGTGGTGTCCAGCATCTCCGCGACCTCGGCGGTCCGGAACGCCAGCACGTCGCGCAGCGTCAGCACGGCGCGCTGCCGCGCGGGCAGGAGCTGGAGCGCGGCGATGAGGGCGAGCCGCACCCCGGCCCGCGCGGCGACGACGGCCGCCGGGTCGTCGCCGCCCAGCAGCGCGTCCGGTGCGGGCTGGAGCCACGGCACCGCCGGTTCGTCGGGCGCCAGCGCCACGCGGTGGTCGTCGGACGGGGCGCCCAGCCCGGACGGCACCGGCCGCCGCGTCCGCGTCTCCAGCGCCGTCAGGCAGGTCCGGGTGGCGATCGCGTACAGCCAGCGGCGCAGCGAGGAGCGGCCCTCGAACCGGTCGAAGGCGCGCCACGCGCGCAGGTAGGTCTCCTGGACGAGGTCCTCGGCCTCGTGGATCGAGCCGAGCATCCGGTAGCAGTGGGCGAGCAGCTCCGGCCGGAACGGCTCGGCCAGGGCGGCGAATTCCGTGTCAGATCGCATCGCGGGTTCCTCCGGGCGGGACGGTCGATATCAAGACCGTGTGCGGGAGGAGAATCCGACGGGTCGACGCTGTGACCTGCGTCACGGAGGTGCCGGCAAAAAGGCGCCGGCACGGAGGCGCAGGCTCGGGGCTCCTAGTGGGCCCGGTCGGAGGGCCGGGGCGCCGACCCGGCCAGGGGAGTGGTGTCCAGGTACCTGACCTCGTAGACGCGCTCGGCGAACTTCCAGCCGTCCGGGGTGCGCCGGTAGCGGTCGTGGTAGACGGCGAAGTTCACGCCTTCGATGCCGTCGAGGGTGCGGGCGAGCTCCTGGATGTAGGCGCGGCCGGTCGCGGTGTCGCCGTCGAGCTCGATCACGCCCGGGTGCGTGGTCTGCACGAAGAAGTCCCACCGGGCCTGGAGCGCCTCGCCCCCGGCGCGGATCTCCTCGCGGCCCGCCAGCTCGACGGGGACGTTGGGCATCCGCAGCACCCCGTCCTCGGTGAACAGCGACGCGAGCCGGGCGCGGTCGCGCATCATCGCCGCGTCGCTGAACTCGCCGCGCAGCGCCTCGATCTCGACCCGGTCGGCGACGGCCTGCATATCGGTCATGGTCCTCTCCTCACCTCGTTCGTCGCTCCTATGACGAGACGGCCGGGCGAATTGTGATGGTCCCGCCCGGCGGCCGGATGCGGCGAGGCGGTGGACACGGCGTCCGGAGGCTGCGATAAACGCCTTGTACGTGACACGGCGAGCCCGGGCGGGATCATGCGGACGCTGTACGAGCATGCAGGCGGTCACGAGGGACTGCACCGGTTCATGGACGTCTTCTACGCGTCGCTGCTGGCCGACCCGCTCGTGGGGCCGCTGTTCGGCGAGGGGCGCCCGACGCACGTCGACCACCTGACGGCCTTCACCGCCGAGACGTTCGGCGGCCCCGACGCCTTCTCGCGGGAGATGGGCGGCTTCGCCCACCTCATCGACGTGCACCGGCACCTGAAGATCACCGAGGAGCAGCGGCGCAGGTTCGTCGAGCTGTACATGGCGGCGGCCGACACCGTGGGGATGCCCGGCGACGCGCCGTTCCGGCAGGCGCTGCTGGAGCACGTCGAGTTCGGCACGCGGGTCGCCATGCAGAACTCGCACGCCGAGACCGACGACGAGCTGCACCCCCTCCGCGAGGTCCCCCACTGGGACTGGCCCGCCGGGACCCCGTGACGCCGGACCCCGTGACCCGGGGCATAGCCGTTGATCTTGCCGCATAAGGTGTGCAGGTCACGGAACGTCCAGGTGGAACGGGGCTCGCATGCGTTACGTCATCATCGGCGCGGGGGCGATCGGCGGGGCGGTCGGCGGCCGGTTGCGGCAGGCGGGGCAGGACGCGGTGCTCGTCGCGCGCGGGGCGCAGTACGCGGCGCTGCGCGACCGGGGGCTGCGGCTCACCGGCCCGGACGGCGTCTTCGACCTGCCGGTCCCGGTCGTCGACGGTCCCGAGGCGCTCGAACTCACCCCGGACGACGTGCTCGTGCTGGCGGTGAAGACCCAGGACGCGATCGCGGCCCTGGACACGTGGGCGCCGCGCCCGGTCGCCGGCGGCGAGACGGCGGCGGAGCGCCTGCCGCTGGTCTGCGCGCAGAACGGCGTAGAGGCCGAACGGCTGGCGTTGCGCCGCTTCCGCCGCGTCTACGGGATGTGCGTGTTCCTTCCGGCGAGCTACCTGGAGCCGGGGGCCGTCACCGTCCGCTGCGCGCCGTACACCGGTGCGCTCACCCTCGGCCGCTACCCGTCGGGCGCCGACGAGACGGCCCACCGGATCGCCGAGGGACTGGAGAAGGCGAACTTCCTCGTGCCCGTCACGTCCGAGGTGATGCGCTGGAAGTACGCGAAGCTGCTCGCGAACCTCGCGAACGCGGTCGAGGCGGTGTGCGGTTCGCAGGCCGGCGACGCCGCGAAGGCGCTGGTCGCGCGGGCGCGCGCGGAGGCCGCCGAGGTCCTGGACGCGGCGGGGATCGACCGGGCCGGCGACGAGGAGCAGCGCGAGCTGCGGTCCGGGCGGATCGAGGTGCGGCCGGTCGAGGGCGGCGCTCCCGCCGGCGGCTCGACCTGGCAGAGCCTGCGGCGCGGCAGCACGTCGGTCGAGGCGGACTACCTCAACGGTGAGATCGTGTTGCTCGGACGGCTCCACGGCATCGCGACACCGGTGAACGAGACGCTGCTGCGCGTGGCGAACGACTTCGCGCGCACGGGGCGGGAACCCGGCTCGATGACGGCGGACGAACTCGCGGCCCAGGTGCCCCGGTAACCGGCGCGGACGCCGGTCAAGTGCTCGGGCACCGACGTCGTCATCGCGGGATGTGGTGCGGGTCTCGCGAATGGGTCGGGTGTGTTACATGCCGTTCACATTTGGGCAACAGGTGCGAAATGGCTGGTCGGCAGTGTGGTGGCTGCCGCAGAACCCACAAGGCCGGGCAGTACCGAAGGGACCGACGTTGAGCTACAAGGCCGAGTACATCTGGATCGACGGCACCGAGCCCACCGCTCGGCTGCGGTCCAAGACCAGGATCCTCCCCGATGGCGCCGACCTGCCGGACTGGGGCTTCGACGGCTCCAGCACGAACCAGGCCCCCGGGGACCGCTCGGACTGCGTGCTCAAGCCGGTGTTCTCCTGCCCCGACCCGCTCCGCGGCGGCGACCACAAGCTCGTCCTGTGCGAGGTGTTCCTCGTCGACGGGACGCCGCACAAGACGAACACCCGCGCCGAGCTGCGCCCGGTCGCCGAGCAGTACGCCGCGCAGGACTCCTGGTACGGCATCGAGCAGGAGTACACGTTCTTCAAGGACGGCCGCCCGCTCGGCTTCCCCGAGCGCGGCTTCCCGGCGCCGCAGGGCTTCTACTACTGCGGTGTCGGCGCCGACGAGGTGTTCGGCCGCGAGATCGTCGAGCGGCACATGGACGCCTGCCTCGACGCCGGCCTGAAGATCTCCGGTATCAACGCCGAGGTCATGCCCGGGCAGTGGGAGTTCCAGATCGGCCCGGCCGGGCCGCTGGAGGTCGGCGACCACATGTGGATCGCGCGGTGGCTGCTCTACCGCATCGCCGAGGAGTTCGACGTGTCCGCGACGCTCGACCCGAAGCCGGTCGAGGGCGACTGGAACGGCGCCGGCGCGCACACCAACTTCTCGACGAAGGCGATGCGCGAGAACTACGACGCCATCATCACCGCCTGCGAGGCGCTCGCCGAGCGCGCGCAGGAGCACGTCCAGGGCTACGGCGCCGACATCGAGCGCCGCCTGACCGGCATGCACGAGACGGCGCCGTGGAGCGAGTTCAGCTACGGCGTGTCGAACCGCGGCGCGTCCGTCCGCATCCCGTGGCAGGTCGAGGTGGACAAGAAGGGCTACATCGAGGACCGCCGCCCGAACGCCAACGTCGACCCGTACGTGGTGGCCCGGCTGATCACCGCCACCTGCTGCGCGGCGCTGGAGAAGGCCGGCCAGGTCTGACCGGAGCACGACCCGACGCACGACGCCAAGGGGCCCTGGGAAGCGCGCTTCCCGGGGCTCTTTCGCGTTCCGCGACTAACGCCGCTATGACCGGTGACGGGGCCAAACATCTGCAAATTGTTGTGCTTGGGAGAGTTCCCCCTATCGGTGCCGGGTAGCACCTACATCGTTCGCACCGGGGGGAGGGAACATGCCCGACACGCCATTCGGGCGGTACCCCGGCGGCCTGCCGGGCAGGCACGCCGGCCGTCCTGCGCCACGGCCGTACGAGCGGTCGTTCCGGTGCCCCTCCGCGGCGCGGCGGCGCCGGGTGGAGGCTCCGGCGAGGAGGTACCAGGAGTTCGTCGCCCTGCACGAGGAGATCTCGGCGGGGTCGGGGCTCCCGCTTCGCCCCCTGTGGTGGGCGGGGACGGCGGCGGCGCTGGCCGCCGGCGGCGCCGCGTTCGCGGCGGTGATGGGGCTGCGCGGCGTGTTCGGGCTGGACGTGCCGGTGTTCGCGGGCGGGCACACCGCGGCGGGACCGGCGGCGACGAGCTACGCGCTGATCGCGGTGGCCGGGACGATCCAGGCGACCGCGATGATGCACCTGCTGCTCGCCACCGCGGCGCGCCCCGTCCGGGCGTTCGCGTGGATCGGCGGGTTCGCGGTGGTGCTGCTGACGATCCTGCCGCTGCTGCTGAACGGCCCGCTCGACGCGGCGGTGGCGACCGCGTGCGTCAACCTGGTCGGCGGGACGTCGGTCGTCGTGCTGCTCGCGGGAGTGGTGGCGGCGGGCTCCCGGCCGTTCTGGCCGGACCGGCCGTTCAGGCGCGGCCGACTGTGATGGCCAGCGGGTCCGGCGCGGACGACGACGACACGCGCACGTGCCGGAGCCGCCGCCACACCTGGACGTCCACCGCGTCCCCGGGCGCGAGGACGCCGAGTTCGCGGTGCATGCCGGAGAAGCCGAGGCAGAGCGAGACGTCCCAGGTGCCGCGCGGCAGCGGGTCGTCGATGAACGCCCGCGTGACGGGCAGCGCGGCGCGGTAGCCGAGCCGGTCGTCGGTCTCGTCGAGCGCGGCGATGACCTCGAACGTCCGGCGGCTGCTCCGCTCGGTGAGGACCAGCGTCCCGGAGATCGGCATGCTGATCCACCGCCGGTCGATGTGGCCGGTGATGACGACCTCCCCGCGGCGCCCGTCCCAGGCGACCCCGTCGGCGGCGGTCGTGCCGGCGACGTGCGAGCGGCCGCCGACGTCGATGGACAGCGTCCCGCGCCCCCCGAAGTAGGCGGCGACGGTGACCGCGCCCGGCAGGAACCGCCGCTGCGGCGCGGTGTCGAGGCCGGGC
>NZ_JBEYYT010000453.1:0-4114 GCF_040645715.1 Spirillospora sp. NPDC046719
GCGGCGGCCGGCAGCGCGGCCAGAGCCAGGGCGGCGGCGGCCAGCACGACGACGACGAGGGCGGCCGCAGCCGGCGCGGGCGCCGGTTCCGCGAGCGCAACCGTGGCCGCGGCGGCCGCGAGCGCTACGAGGAGCCGGTGATCAGCGAGGACGACGTCCTGATCCCGGTCGCGGGCATCCTCGACATCCTCGACAACTACGCGTTCGTCCGCACCACCGGCTACCTGCCCGGCCCGAACGACGTGTACGTCTCGCTCGCGCAGGTCCGCAAGAACGGCCTCCGCAAGGGCGACGTCATCACCGGCGCCGTCCGGCAGGCCCGCGAGGGCGAGCGGCGCGAGAAGTTCAACGCGCTCGTGCGGCTCGACACCGTCAACGGGATGGAGCCGGAGCAGGCCAAGGGCCGCGTCGACTTCACCAAGCTGACCCCGCTGTACCCGCAGGAGCGGCTGCGGCTGGAGTCCGACCCGGGCATCCTGACCACCCGGATCATCGACCTGGTCTCGCCGATCGGCAAGGGCCAGCGCGGGCTGATCGTGTCGCCGCCGAAGGCCGGCAAGACGATGGTGCTCCAGGCGATCGCCAACGCGATCACCAAGAACAACCCGGAGTGCCACCTGATGGTCGTCCTCGTGGACGAGCGTCCGGAAGAGGTCACCGACATGCAGCGGACGGTGAAGGGCGAGGTCATCCACTCGACCTTCGACCGTCCCGCCGAGGACCACACCACGGTCGCCGAGCTGGCGATCGAGCGCGCGAAGCGGCTGGTGGAGCTGGGCCACGACGTCGTCGTGCTGCTCGACTCGATCACCCGCCTCGGCCGGGCCTACAACCTGGCGGCGCCGGCGTCCGGCCGCATCCTGTCCGGCGGTGTCGACTCGACCGCGCTGTACCCGCCCAAGCGGTTCTTCGGCGCGGCCCGCAACATCGAGAACGGCGGCTCGCTGACGATCCTCGCCACCGCGCTGGTCGAGACCGGCTCCCGGATGGACGAGGTCATCTTCGAGGAGTTCAAGGGCACCGGCAACATGGAGCTGAAGCTCAACCGGTCGCTCGCGGACAAGCGGATCTTCCCGGCGGTGGACGTCGACCAGTCGTCCACCCGCAAGGAGGAGATCCTCATGGCGCCGGAGGAGCTGCGGGTCGTCTGGCAGCTGCGCCGGGTGCTGCACGCCCTCGACACCCAGCAGGCGCTGGAGCTCCTCATCGAGAAGATGAAGGAGACCAAGTCCAACGCCGAGTTCCTGCTGCAGGTGCAGAAGACGACGGTCTCCGACGACCGCTGATCCACGCGCCGCGACGCCCCCGCCCGGGTCCCGGGCGGGGGCGTTCCGCGTCCCGGGGGCGTTCCGCGTCCCGGGGGCGTTCCGTGTCCCGCTGCCGGACGGCGGGACCGGTGCCGGAGGCCGATGGTGGGGCTAGCCCCACCCCGATCCGGCGGGGACCTCCATGGTGGCCGGGCGCCCCGGAAGGCAGGCTTGCACCGTAGGTTGGAACGGGCGTGGAGGGACGACGTGGGCGAGCTGAGCAGGGACATCGGGGACGCCGGAGACCCGCCGGCACGCGCCGGGAGCCCCGGTGGGGGCGCGACCCGGGCGGGCGGCCGCGCCGCGTCCGTCGCGGACGGCCCGTGGCACCCCGCGGCGATGGCCCGGTCCAGGGTGACCTGGACGTCCGCGCTGTACCTGGCGGTGAGCCTGGCGTTCGGGCTCGGCTGGTTCGTCGTCCTGACCGCCGGGCTGGCGCTGTCGCTCGGCACCCTGATCATCTGGGTGGGGTTCCCGCTGCTCGCGCTGCTGATGGTGGCGTGGCGGTTCGGCGCGAAGCTGGACCGCCGGCTGGTGCGGGCCGCGTTCGGCGTCACCGTCCCCGACCCGTACCGGCCGCGGCCGGAGGGCCGCAACCCGTTCGTCCGGCTGAGGTCGATGGCCGCCGACCCCGCCACCTGGAAGGACCTCGCCTACCTCGTCCTGCTGTTCCCCATCGCGCTGGTGGAGTTCATGGTGTCGGCCGTCGTGTGGGCGCTGACGGGCACGCTGCTGTTCATGCCGCTGATCGTGCTGTTCGGCGGCGGCATGGAGATCAACCTCGGGCTGGTGACGTACTGGTCCGGGAACCCGTTCGAGGCGCTCCCGGTGTCCGCGGCGGGACTGGTCGTCCTGGCGGCGGCGATGTACGTGACACGCGGGATGGCGGTCGCGCACGCGGCGTGGGCCCGGCTGATGCTCGGCCCGAGCGCGTCCCAGGCGGAGAACATGGAGCTGCGGGAGCGGACCGCGCACCTGCGGGCCAGCCGGGCGCGCGGCGTCGACGCCGCGGAGTTCGAGCGCCGCCGCATCGAGCGGGACCTGCACGACGGCGCGCAGCAGCGGCTGCTGGCCGTCGCGATGGACATCGGCCGCGCCCGCGCGAAGCTCGACGAGGACCCGGAGGGGGCGCGGGCGCTGATCGAGCAGGCGCACGCCGGCACCAAGGAGGCCATCACCGAGCTGCGGGACCTCGCCCGAGGCATCTACCCGGCGATCCTCACCGACCGAGGCCTGGATCCGGCGCTGTCCGGGCTGGCCGGACGCGCGCCGGTGCCCGTCGAGGTCTCCGTCGACCTGCCGGAGCGGCCGCCGGCCGCGGTGGAGAGCATCGCCTACTTCATCGTCGCTGAGGCACTGGCCAACATCGCCAAGTACGCGCGGGCGACCCGCGCTTCCGTCCGGGTCGTCCGGGAGGACCGCTGGGTCGTCGTCGAGGTGACCGACAACGGGGTCGGCGGGGCGGTGGCGCGGATCGGGGGCGGGCTGGCGGGGCTGGCCGACCGGGCCGCCACCATCGACGGGATGCTCATCGTGGACAGCCCGCCCGGCGGGCCCACGATCATCCGCGCGGACCTGCCCTGCACCTGGTGACCCCCTGGTGAGCCCCGGGTGACGCGGCCCGGCGCCGCCCGCGAGGCCCGATAATGGGCGCATGCGGGTAGTGATCGCCGAGGATTCGGTGCTGTTGCGCGAAGGGCTCGTCCGGCTGCTCGCGGACGCGGCGATCGAGACGGTCGCGACGGTCGGGGACGGCCCGGGGCTGCTCGGGATCGTCGAGGAGCACGAGCCGGACCTCGCCATCGTGGACGTGCGGATGCCGCCGTCGTTCACCGACGAGGGGCTGCGCGCGGCGCTGGCCGTCCGCGAGCGCCGCCCCGGCACGCCGATCCTCGTCCTGTCGCAGTACGTGGAGGAGCGGTACGCGACGGACCTGATCGGCGGCGGCGCCGAGGGCGTAGGCTACCTGCTGAAGGAGCGGGTGTCGGACGTTGCGGAGTTCATCGACGCGGTCCGCCGGATCGCCGCCGGCGGCACCGTCATCGACCCGGAGGTGATCGGCCAGCTGCTCGGCCGGCGCCGCACCGGCGACCCGCTGGAGGCGCTGACGCCGCGCGAGCGGGAGGTGCTGGGGCTGATGGCGGAGGGACGCGCCAACGGCGCCATCGCCGAGAGCCTGGTCGTCACCGAGGGCGCGGTGGAGAAGCACATCTCCAACATCTTCGCCAAGCTCGACCTGCAGCCCGCGCAGGGCGGGCACCGCCGGGTGATGGCCGTCCTCGCCTACCTGGGCCGCGCCGACGGCTGAACCGGCCAGGTACCCGGGGTCCATCCGATCGGAGATCGGGAATGACCGGTGACCTCGGCACGTTCGGGTATCTGGCACACTTGGACTGCAACCGCTGCGGTACCGGTTCACGCCTCCCGGATCTCCCATGGCGCCGTCGCGTGGAAACGACCACGCCGGACGGCCGTGCGAGCGGGGGCGCCCGGCGACCGCCTCATGCGAGGAGAACCCATGAAGCCCGACATTCACCCGGACTACGTCGTCACGACCGTGACGTGCACGTGCGGCAACACCTTCGAGACCCGCAGCACCGCCGAGAACGGCGTGATCCACGCCGACGTGTGCTCGAACTGCCACCCGTTCTACACGGGCAAGCAGAAGATCCTCGACACCGGCGGCCGGGTGGCGCGCTTCGAGCAGCGCTTCGGCAAGAAGAAGGCCGGCAAGTAGCGCCGAGCCGCGGGGGGGGGGGGCGGCCCCCGCGCGCCGGGGGGGGGCCGCGGCGCCGGCCCGCCGCCCG
>NZ_JBEYYT010000453.1:4124-7332 GCF_040645715.1 Spirillospora sp. NPDC046719
ACACGAGACACAATAAGAACCCCCACCCCGGGGGCGGGGTGGCGGGCTACTCGCAGCGCTTCGCAAATAAGATCGCCGACATGTAGCGCCGCCCCGCGCGGGGGTGCGCCCCCCACAGCGACCAGGGGCGGCCCGGGGACTCTCCAGGTCCCCGGGCCGTTCGGAGTCGGCATCCGGAGGCCGCCGCGGCCCCCGGGCCGGAACGGGCCAGGACACACCGTGAATCTCGACGAACTCATCAGCGAATACGCCGACATCGAGGGGCGGCTCTCCGACCCGTCCGTCCATGCCGACCAGGCCCTGGCGCGGCGGCTCGGCAAGCGGTACGCCGAGCTCCGGCCGATCGTCGAGACGCACCGGGAGCTGGCGTCCACCGAGGACGACCTGGCCGCCGCCCGCGAGCTCGCCGGCGAGGACGAGACGTTCGCGGCCGAGGCCGCCGATCTCGGCAAGCGCAAGGACGAGCTGGAGGAGCGGCTGCGGCGGCTGCTCGTGCCGCGCGACCCCAACGACTCCAAGGACGTGATCCTGGAGGTCAAGGCGGGCGAGGGCGGCGAGGAGTCGGCGCTGTTCGCGGGCGACCTGCTGCGGATGTACCTCCGCTACGCCGAGCGGGTCGGCTGGAAGACCGAGGTCCTCGACTCCCACCCGTCGGACCTCGGCGGCTACAAGGACGTCACGGTCGCGGTGAAGGCCAAGGGCTCCCAGGACGAGGGCGTCTGGACGCGGCTGAAGTACGAGGGCGGCGTCCACCGGGTGCAGCGGGTGCCCGCGACCGAGTCGCAGGGCCGCATCCACACCAGCGCCGTCGGTGTCCTGGTGACGCCGGAGGCGGAGGACGTCGAGGTCCAGATCGACCCGAACGACCTGCGCATCGACGTGTACCGCTCGTCCGGGCCGGGCGGGCAGAGCGTGAACACCACCGACTCCGCGGTCCGCATCACGCACCTGCCGACCGGCGTCGTCGTCTCCTGCCAGAACGAGAAGAGCCAGTTGCAGAACAAGGAGCAGGCGCTGCGGATCCTGCGGTCCCGGCTGCTGGCGATGGCGCAGGAGGAGGCGGACGCGGCCGCCGCGGCCGAGCGCAAGAGCCAGGTCCGCACCGTGGACCGGTCCGAGCGGGTCCGCACCTACAACTATCCCGAGAACCGGATCTCCGACCACCGCGTGGGCTACAAGGCCTACAACCTCGACCAGGTGCTCGACGGCGACCTGCACAACGTGACGCAGGCGCTGGTCGACGCGGACATGGAACGCCGGCTGGCCGAAGCACAGAAATCATGAGCGCGGCGAACCGGGGGGCGTGGGGGGTCGTCCCCCCTCGAGAGGCACAGGCATGAGCGCATGAAGCTGCTGCTGGACGAGATCGCCAGGGCGACCGCGCGGCTCGCGGACGCGGGGGCCGCATCGCCGCGCGCCGACGCCGAGGAGCTGGCCGCGGCCGTGCACGGGGTGAAGCGCTCCGAGTTGCACGCCGTGCCCGACAACGCGTTCGACGCCCGGTTCTGGGAGTTCGTGGCGCGCCGCGAGGCCGGCGAGCCGCTCCAGCACATCACGGGCCGCGCGTTCTTCCGCTACCTGGAGCTGAAGGTCGGCCCCGGCGTGTTCGTCCCGCGCCCGGAGACCGAGGTGATGGTCGGCTGGGCGCTGGAGACGCTCCGCGACATGGACGTCCGCGATCCCCTGGTCGTCGACCTCGGGACGGGGTCGGCCGCGATCGCCCTGTCGATCGCCTTGGAGGCGCCCCGCGCGCGCGTGCACGCCGTTGAGAAGGACCCCAAGGCGTTCGTGCACGCGACCCGCAACATCGAGGAACTCGACGAGCGCGGCCGCGTCCGCCTGCACCTCGACGACTTCGCGGCCGCCCTCCCGGAGTTGAACGGCACCGTCGACCTCGTTGTCAGCAACCCGCCGTACATCCCGATGAGCGAGTGGGAGTACGTGCCCCCCGACGTTCGCGACCACGACCCGGCGGACGCGCTGTGGGGCGGCGGCGACGACGGCCTGGACGCGATCCGCGTCGTCGAGCGCACCGCCCGCCGGCTGCTGCGCCCCGGCGGCTACGTCGCCGTCGAGCACAGCGACCTGCAGGGCAACGGCGTGTACTGGATCTTCGCGGAGGAGAACGGCTGGCGGGACGTCCGCAACCGCCGCGACCTCACCAACCGGGACCGGTTCGTCACCGCCCGCCTCGCCGCCGACTAGCCGCCTGCGGCGCGGGCACGCCGCGCGGCGCGGCTATCCTGGGGCGTGCCAGAGGACGAGCGCCGCGAGATGGGAAGACGGGCGACCGTGAGCCGACGTTATGACTGCTCCGAGCCGATGGAGCGCACCCGTGGAATCGCCGAGGCCGTCTCGGCCGTGCGGCGCGGCGAGCTGGTCGTCCTGCCGACCGACACGGTGTACGGGGTCGGCGCCGACGCGTTCACGCCCGCCGCCGTGCAGGCGCTGCTGGACGCCAAGGGCCGCGGCCGCGACATGCCGCCGCCCGTGCTGGTCGGTTCCGTCCGGGCCGCGACCGCGCTGGTCGAGGATCTCGGCACCTACGGCCAGGACCTCATCGACGAGTTCTGGCCGGGCGCGCTGACGCTGGTGTTCCGCGCGAACCAGAACCTCATGTGGGATCTCGGCGAGACCAAGGGCACCGTCGCCGTGCGGATGCCGATGCACGAGCTGGCCGTGGAGGTGCTCAAGGAGACCGGGCCGCTCGCCGTCAGCAGCGCGAACCTGTCGGGCGAGCCCGCCGCGCGCACCGTCGAGGAGGCGGAGAAGATGCTCGGCGACTCGGTCCAGGTGTACCTGGACGGGGGCCGGTCGGGGCATGCCGACCCGTCCACGATCGTGGACCTGACGGGGTCGGTGCCGCGCCTCCTGCGGGTCGGCGCCATCCCCGAGGACAAGATCCGTTCCGTGGTCGGCGTGCTGCTCACGGAGGAGGACGAGGCCCCCGAGCCCGCGGAGCTCACAGCGGCCCCCTCCGCCGCCGTGGAGTCGAAGCCCTCCCTCACCAAGCAGCCCGCGGCCGAAGCGTCCCAGGCGCCCGCTGAGCCCGCCCCCGCCCCCGCTGAGCCCGCCGCCGCACCCGCGGAATCCGCGACGCCCCCGGCGGAGCCGGCCGACGCGCCGGACCCCGAGGCGCCCACGGAGCCCACCGCGAAGCCCAAGGACGAGTAACCCAGAACAAGCAGAAACGGCCGGGCCGGGATAA
>NZ_JBEYYT010000454.1:0-7325 GCF_040645715.1 Spirillospora sp. NPDC046719
GCGTGCGGCGGCGACGCCGAGCACCTGCGCGCCGTCGTGCTGGCCGGCGGCCTGGTCCTCGGGGGCGCCGCCGCGGTGGCCGGAGCACTGCTCGGGCTGCTCGCGGCGGCCCTGGCCAAGCCGCTGTCCAAGGAGTTCCTCGGCGTCGTCCTCGGCCCGTACGAGGTGCCGTGGGCGCTGGTCGCCGTGACGATGCTGCTCGGCGCGGGCAGCGGCGTCCTGGCCGCCCTCGTGCCCGCCCTGCAGGCCGCCCGGATGGACGTCGTCGCCGCCCTCGCCGGGCGCAGGGAGGCCGTCCGGGCGCGCCGCGGCTGGCCGGTCGCGGGCGCGGTCCTCGTGCTGCTCGGCGTCGCGGCCTCCCTGTTCGGCACCCGCGCGCTGCACGAGCTCGGGGCCGCGCTGGGCGCCGCCGCGATCGTCATCGGATGCGTCATGGCCACGCCGTGGCTGGTCGGCGCGGCGGGCCGGGGCGCCCGGTGGCTCCCGCTGCCGCTGCGGCTGGCCGTCCGGGACGGGGCGCGCAACCGGGGCCGCGCCGCCCCGGTCGTCGCGGCGATCATGGCGGCGGTCGCCGGGATCACCGTGTTCGCGATCGGCGTCGCCAGCGACGCCCGGCAGGAGCGCGCCGAGTACGAGCCCCGGCTGCCGATGGGGTCGGCGATGGTCCGGCCGCCCGTGGGGAAGGCGGACGCCGTCACCGCCGCGATCGGGCGGGAACTGCCCGGGGTGCCGCTGGTCCCGCTGCGGACGCTGCCGGGGGAGGGGTCGGCATGCGATCAGGACGACACCGCGAGGTGCCCGTCCGTCGCGTTCGCCTCCGGGCCGTCCCGGAGCAGGACGGTCGTGCTGGACAACGTCGTCGGCGGCGCGCGCGAGGCGCGCCTGCTGCTCGGCCGCGACGATCCCGCCGTGACGGCCGCGCTCGCCGCCGGGAAGGTCGTCGTCTTCGGGTCCCCGCCGCTGCCCGGCGGCACCACGACCGCGACGGTCTCGTACTGGAAGGACGACCGGCAGCACACGCTGCGCACGGTGCGCGGCGTCCCGGCGGTCGCCGTCCGCGAGGACCCGCACGTCCAGGCCCTCGTGCCGCCGTCGGTCGCGGCGCTCGCCCGGGTGCCCGTGCGGACCGAGGCGCTCGGCGTCGACCGGGCCGACCACCGGGTCACCGAGGCGGAGCAGTCCCGGCTGACCGAGGTCCTCGCCGCCTTCACCGACACCGAGGACACCGTCTACGTCGAACGCGGGCACGTCGATTCGCCCTCGCCGATGCTTCTCGCGCTCGCGATCGCCGGGGCCGTGCTGGCCTTCGGCGGCACGATGATCGCGACGGGGCTGGCGGCCGCGGACGCCCGGCCCGACCTGGCGACGCTCGCGGCGATCGGCGCCCGGCCGGGCACCCGCCGGCTGCTGTCGATGGGCCAGGCCGGGTTCGTGGCCGTCCTCGGCTGCTGGCTCGGCATCGCGGCCGGGTTCGTGCCCGGCGTCGCGGTCGCCCGCCCGCTCACCGAGGTCGCGGCGGTGCCGGCCGGCCCGGACGGGGCGCCCGCGGTCCCCGGGCACGGCCCGACGCCGGACGTCCCGTGGTCGCTCCTCCTGGCCGTCGGGGTCGCCGTCCCGCTGCTGGCGGTGGTGGCCGCCGCCGTGTTCACGCGGCGCGGCCTGCCCCTGACCCACCGTCCCGCCGACTGACGGGATTCGCCGCACCTCGACGGGCCCCGCCGACGGGGTGAGGGGCGTCGGTTGGGGCCGTCGAGGGGCTGGTAGCGTCCGGCGCGTGGCGGAGGTGGAGGCGGTCGCGGCGGAGGGGCCGGTCGGTGCGGGACGCCTCGGCACGCGGGCTCGGCGGCACGTCTGGGCGATGGCGGCGCTCGTCACGGCGAGCGCCGCGCTCGACTCCGCGTTCGCGCTGCTGCGGCTGCGCGCGTTCCGGGCCAGCACCTACGACCTCGTGATCTTCGACCAGGCGGTCCGGTCCTACAGCCGGTTCGGCGCGCCGGTCGCGATCGTCAAGGGCGTCCACAACGGGTTCGGGCCCGGCTTCTCCGTGCTCGGCGACCACTTCTCGCCGCTCCTCGCGGTGCTGGCGCCGCTGTACTGGATCCACGACGGCCCGGGGACGCTGCTGGTCGCGCAGGGCGTGCTGTTCGCGCTGGCGATCGTGCCGATCTGGCGGTTCGCCGAGCGCCGGCTCGGCGCGGGCGCCGGGTACTGCGCGGCGGGCGCGTACGCGCTGTCGTGGCCGGTCGCCGAGGCGCTCGCGTTCGACTTCCACGAGGTCGCGTTCGTCCCGCTGCTGTCGGCGGTGATGATCGAGCGGTACGACGCGGGGCGGCGCGGCCGGGCGGCGCTCGCCGCGTTCCTCCTGCTGCTGGTCAAGGAGGACATGGGGCTGCTCCTCGCGGGGTTCGGGCTGTTCCTGCTGACCCGCCGCGGGGAGCGGCGCGCCGGACTGGCCTACCTGGCCGCGGGCGGCGCCGCGACGGCGGTGTGCTCGAAGATCGCCATCGCGGCCTTCGGCGGCGACAACGATTACTACTGGGCCTACAGCTCGCTCGGCCGGGACCTCCCGCACGCCGCTGGGCACGTCCTGACGCACCCGTGGGACGCTGTCGCGCTGATCGGCACCCCGCCGGCCAAGCTCGCCATGATGGGGCTGCTCGTCCTGCCTCTGCTGCTGCTCCCGCTGGCGTCCCCGCTGACGCTGGTCGCCCTGCCGCCGCTGCTGGAGCGGATGCTCGCCGACCGCTTCGCCAACTGGTGGGCGCCGCACTACCACTACAACGCGTTCATCGTCGCGGTGCTCGTCCTGGCCGCGGTGGACGGGGCCGCGCGCCTGCGGCGGAACGCCCGGCTGCGCTCGCGCGCCCGCCGACTGGGGCGGTTCGGGCGGCGCCTTACCCCCGGGTGGGTCCCGGCGGCCGGCCTGCTGGCCGCGGCGATCATCACCGTGCCGTTCTTCGCGTTCGGGGATCTCAGCGATCCCGCGCTCTACCGCCGCAACGAGCGCGCCTCGGCCGCCGCCGCGGCGGTCGCGAAGGTCCCGGACGGGGCGCTGGTGGAGGCCGCCAACGGCGTCGGACCGGGCCTCACCGGACGGACCCGCGTGCTCCTGTGGGACTGGCAGCCGCGCAACGCCCCGTGGGTCGTCGCGGACGTGCGGCGGCACACGTTCCCGTTCCCGTCGGTGGCCGAGCAGCAGCGGCGGGTCGCCCTGCTGAAGGCGTCCGGCTACCGGGAGGTGTTCGGCCGGGACGGCTACGTCGTGCTGCACCGGGACGGCCCGGACCCCTGGTGAGCGCACCGTCCGCCGCCGGGAAAGGCGGCGATCGTTTGGACGGATTGTCCAATGACCTTTGCGCGCCGGGGCGGTCAGAATGCCGGTGGAGATGGCTTCCAGGGTAAAAGAACCTATCCTTTTGGCGCACCTTGCCGGATACTTGAAGAAAGTCGCGACGGCCACGGCCGGCGCGGGAGCACCTGCGCGAACGCTCACGTGACCGCCGCCGGAACGGCGCTGGGGCGTGCACATGGACGGCGAGAGGCCGACAGGGACCGGACCGGGACGGCCGGCCGGGCGCGCGGCGCAATTCCTCACCGGCGCGGCAATGCCGCGGCCGGCGAAACGCCCGTTCCGCATTGGCGGTGATCGGGCCGGCAATGGCGCGGAGAGGTGACGTGCAGGCGCGAGAGGACAACGGCGTCCGGCGCTGGGAGACGTGCGGGAGGGCCTGGATCGGCGTCCTCCGGCACGTGTGGGCGGCCGGCGTCGCCGGCATGGAGGACGCGGGGCCGATCATCGAAGGGCCCCCGCTGCTGTTCGAGATCGACTCGCTGAGCTGGGAGGACCCGATCCTGCGCGAGTACGGCGACCGCGCGCGCCTCGCGCACCGCGACCGGGAGCGCGAAGGGGAGCGCGACCGGGACGCGGCGGCCGGCCGGTACGGGCCCCGGCTGCGCGACATCGACGGCGTCGACCAGCTGCACTGGGTCGTCGGCCTGCTGCGGGCCCGGCCGTGGACGACCAGCGCCTGGATCTCGCTGACGCTGCCGGGCGGGGACGCCGCCGCCGTGCCGTGCCTGACCGCGCTGTCGTTCCGCATCCGCGGCTACCGGCTGATCATGACCGGGATGTTCCGGTCCCAGGACGTCTTCCGCGGCTACCTGGCCTACGTCCCGCTGCGCGAGGTCCAGCTGCATGTGGCCGGGCGGCTGGGGCTGCCGGCCGGGCCGCTGCGGATCTTCGTGGACGTCCCGCACGTCCGGGTCGCCGACGCCGAGCGGGTCGCCGCCGTGCTGGCCGCGGTGCCCGAGCCGAACGCCGCCTGACGAGCGCCGCCCGTACGGAGCGACGCCGGAGGTAAGGGCGGCGCGGGCCCGGCGGACACCCCGGAGTTACCGACGGGTCTTTCCCTGTCGCGAACCCCGCCGCCCGCCGGGGGATAGACTCGCCGCTGGGGGCGAGGGCACGACGAGGTGACTCGCGCACTTCACCTGCACATCAGCCGAACATCCGACTTCCGAAGGACTGTTTCCTTGAGCAAGCCCGTCGTCCTCGTCGCAGAAGAGCTCTCCCCGGCCGGCATCGCCGTGCTGGAATCCGACTTCGAGGTCCGTCACGTCGACGGCAGCGACAAGGCCAAGCTGCTGCCGGCCGTCGCGGACGTCGACGCCCTGATCGTCCGCAGCGCCACCAAGGTCACCGCCGAGGTCTTCCAGCACGCCGGGAGGCTGCGCGTGGTCGCGCGGGCCGGCGTCGGCCTCGACAACGTCGACGTGGAGGCCGCCACCAAGGCCGGCGTCATGGTCGTCAACGCGCCGACCTCCAACATCGTCACCGCCGCCGAGCACGCGATCGCCCTCCTGCTGGCCACCGCCCGGAACGTTCCGCAGGGCCACTCCGCGCTCAAGCAGGGCGAGTGGAAGCGGTCCAAGTACACCGGCGTCGAGCTGCAGGGCAAGACCGTCGGCGTGCTCGGCCTCGGCCGCATCGGCGTGCTGGTCTCCCAGCGCCTCGCCGCCTTCGACATGAACGTGATCGCGTTCGACCCGTACGTGCAGGCGGCCCGCGCGGCCCAGCTCGGCGTGAAGCTCGTCACCCTGGACGAGCTGCTCCAGCAGAGCGACTTCATCACCGTCCACCTGCCGAAGACCCCCGAGACCCTCGGCCTCATCGGCGACCGCGAGCTGCACCAGGTCAAGCCGAGCGTGCGGATCGTCAACGCCGCGCGCGGCGGGATCGTCGACGAGGAGGCGCTCGACCTCGCGCTGAAGGACGGCCGGGTCGCCGGCGCCGGCATCGACGTGTTCAGCAGCGAGCCCTGCACCGACAGCCCGCTGTTCGTGCACGACAACGTGGTCGTCACCCCCCACCTCGGCGCCAGCACGCACGAGGCGCAGGAGAAGGCGGGCACGCAGGTCGCCCGCTCGGTGAAGCTGGCGCTGTCCGGCGAGTTCGTGCCGGACGCGGTGAACGTCCAGGGCGGCGCGGTCGCCGAGGACGTCAAGCCCGGCCTGCCGCTGGCCGAGAAGCTCGGCCGGATCTTCACCGCCCTCGCCGGCGGCGTGCCCGTCCGGCTGGACGTGGTGGTGCGCGGCGAGATCGCCGAGCACGACGTCAAGGTGCTGGAGCTGGCCGCGCTCAAGGGCGTGTTCTCGGACGTCGTCGAGGAGTCGGTGACCTTCGTCAACGCGCCGCTGCTGGCCCGCGACCGGGGCGTCGAGGTCACCCTCACCACCAGCGAGGACAGCCCCGACTGGCGGAACGTGGTGCAGGTGCGCGGCACGATGGGCGACGGCGGCGTGGTGTCGGTGTCCGGCACGCTGACCGGCCCGAAGCACGCCGAGCGGATCATCGAGATCAACGGCTACAACATGGAGCTGGTGCCGACCGCGCACATGGCGTTCTTCTCCTACGTCGACCGGCCGGGCATCGTCGGCGCCGTCGGCAAGCTGCTCGGCGACGCCGAGGTCAACATCGCCGGCATGCAGGTCGGCCGGGACGCCAAGGGCGGCAAGGCGCTGATCGCGCTGACCGTCGACTCCGGCATCCCGCCGCAGCTCGTGGACGCGATCTCCGCCGAGGTGGGCGCCGACATGGGCCGCCGCGTCGACCTGGACTGATCCGGGAGAGCGAGAGGTGACCGCCGCGGGCGGGCGTCCGGCACGGGCCGGGTGCCCGCCCGTCGTGGTCGTGAGCACCGTCACGTCTCATATGTTGAGATTTTACGCCACGGGTCGGGACAGTCGCCTGGACGGCGGGTACCGTCGAAGGCAGTCATGCGGCGTTTCGTGGTAATCCTTCGCTGCCGCAGCGGGGCCTGACATCGGCGGGCCGGCGCCGCTGCGGAGGTTCGACCCGGCCATGAGCCCGATTCCGCGCCCGGACCCGTGCGAACCACGCGTCCCGGGCGGCCCGGCATCCAGAGTCTCGGCGATTCGGAGCGAATCATGAACGACACCACCCGTACCGGCACGCCCGCGGACGACGCCGCGGAGGAGGCCGCCCGCGCCCTGCAGACGGCCCTGGACCGCCGCGACAACGGCGGCCACCCCTCGCGGTAGCGCGCCCCGGGCCTCCCGGCAGACGCGCCGGCGCGGCATGGCAGGGTGAACGCCATGCCGTCGCCGATGCCCGCCGGGGCCGGGGAGGTCGCGGAGGCGCTGCGCGCCGCCGGGCGCCTCGGACCCTACTTCGAGATCACCACGGACCCGGCCGAGGAGGCCGACCCGACGTGGCGTCCGCTGCCCGAGCGCGACCCCGCGCGGCTCGCCGGCCTCACCGGCCTGTACGCCGAGCGGCTCGGCACCCGCGAGCGGCGCGTCGCCGCGTCCATCCTGTTCCAGGGCCTCGCGTCGCGCCTGTGGTCGCCGGTCGTCGCGGCGGCGGCCCGGGGCGTCGTCCCCGACCTGTCCGGCCTGCACTGGCGGTGGGCGCCCGGCGCCCCCATCGCGCTCTGGCTGGCCGAACCGCGCGGGCACCGGGCCGGTGGCACCGCCGAAGCGGCCGGCCTGGTCCACGACGCGGTCGTCACCGGCCAGCTGGAGCCGCTGCGCGCGACGATGCTCACCTTCACCCGCCTCGCGGACGGCCTGCTGTGGGGGAACGCGGCGTCGGCGCTCGCCGGCGGCCTGAACGTCGGCCCGCCCGACGCCGCCCGCGCCGCGCTCGTCCGCGAACTCCTGGCCCGGCCCCCGCTGGCGGGCGCCGGGGCGTTCGGCCCGCGCGGCTTCGCCCGGCGCAACTGCTGCCTGTACTACCGCGTCCCGCCCGGCGGCGAGATGTGCGGCGACTGCGGCCTGCGCCGCCCGCCGCGCCGCGACGGGCC
>NZ_JBEYYT010000455.1:0-7323 GCF_040645715.1 Spirillospora sp. NPDC046719
CGGCGCCGGACGCGGCGACCGGCCCGGCGAAGGCGTCGGCGGCCCGTCCCGGCAGGGTCGACACCACCAGCCCGGCGGGCAGGTGGTCGGCGACCCGGTCCAGGGTGACGACCCGCACCGCCAGCCCGCAGCGCTCCCCGACCTCGGCCGCCTCCGAGGCCCGCCCCGGGTCGCGGACCGCGAGGACGGCCTCGTCCAGGCCGAGCTCGGCGAGCGCGGCCAGCGCCGACGCGGCGGTCGCGCCGCCGCCCAGCACCACGGCGGGCCCGGGCGAGCCGAGCCCGGCCTCGCCGAGCGCGGTGACGATGCCGTACACGTCGGTGTTGTCGGCGTGCCGGCGCCCGTCCCGGAAGACGAGCGTGTTGGCGCCGCCGACGCGCTCGGCCAGCTCCGACACCGAGTCGGCGAGCTTCAGCGCGACCCGCTTGAGCGGCATGGTCAGCGACAGGCCCGCCCACTCCGGTCCGAGTCCGTCCAGGAACCGGGCGAGGCCGTCCTCGCCGCACTCGACGGCGTCGTAGCGCCAGCCGTCCAGGCCCATCGCCGTGTACGCCGCCCGGTGCAGCACCGGCGACAGCGAATGCGCGATCGGCGATCCCAGCACGGCGGCGCGCCGCCGCACGTCACCCACCTGCCCGCTCCGATCCGTCACGCGTCAGCCGTTCGGGTGCTTCTTCTGCCACTCGCGGAACTCCTGCTCCAGCCTCTGGCGCTCCGCGTCGGTGCTGGCGAACTTCGTGACCTTGTGGGTGGGGTCGGTGGCCACGAAGTACAGCCAGTCCCCGGACGCGGGAGACAGCGCGGCCTCGATCGCGTCCGGGCCGGGGTTGCAGATCGGTCCCGGCGGCAGGCCCTTGTGCTTGTAGGTGTTGTACGGCGAATCGACCTGGAGGTCCCTGTTCCGCACGTCCAGCGTCCGCTTGTTCAGCGCGTACAGGACGGTGGTGTCGAACTGGAGCGCCATGCCGTTCTTGACCCGGTTGTAGATCACCCGGGAGATCTTCGGCAGGTCGCTCGGCTTGCCGCCCTCCGCCTGCGCGAGGCTGGCCAGCGTCAGCAGCTTCAGCGGGCTGAGCCCCGCCTCCTTCGCCTTGCCCTCCAGGTCGGAGCTGCTCGCCTCCTTGTTGAACGCGTCGATCATCTGCTGGACGATCTTCCGCGCCGACCCGTTGGGGTCGAGGTCGTAGCGGCCCGGGTACAGGAAGCCCTCCAGGTTCCCGCCGGCGTACGACGGCAGCCCGAGACCGTTCGTGTTCTTCGCGACCGCCTGGAAGTCCCGGACGGGGATGCCGGTCTTCTTCGACAGCAGCTGGAAGACCTCGATCGCCCGCTTGCCCTCCGGGATGGAGATCTGGTTCCCGGCCCGCGACTTCGGGTCCAGCAGCAGCGCCATCGCCGCCTTCGACGACATCTGGAGGCGCATCTGGTAGAAGCCCGGCTGGATGCTGGAGGCGCGCGACTCGGCGTTGTAGACCTTCACGAACGCGCGGGTGCTCTTCACCACGCGGTGCTCCTGGAGCGTCGTGGCGATCACCGCGCCGCTCGCGCCGTCCTTCACCTGGACCGTGACATTGCCGGTACCGGCACCGGAGTAGTCCGGCGGGTGGAGCCGGTTGTCCAGGATCGCGACGCCGAACACCCCCGCGGTGCCGAACACCGCGACGATGAAGGCCAGCGCGAACAGGAACGCCGCGCGGCCGCTGCGGCGCCGCCGCTTCTGCCGCTTGCGGGCGCGCCGCTGGTCCCGCCGGCTCGGCGGCTCCTGCGGCTGCCCCTCCTCGTACGGATCACCGTACGGATCGGAGAAAAGGTCCAAATCGTTCATGAGCTCCCCCGGACGATCTCGCCTGGGGGGCGCTCGGTCAACCGTTCCCCGTCCAGGGCCGCTTGAAGCAGGACCGCGGCGGCGGCCTGATCGACGACCTTGCGGCGGGCCTGACCGCGCACTCCCCCCGCCCGCAGCCCGCTCTCGGCCGTGACGGTGGTGAGCCGCTCGTCGTACAGCCGGACCGCCTCCGGGGGAAGGCGGTCCGCCAGCCGCGCGGCGAACCGGCGCGCCGACTGCGCCGCCGGGCCCTCGCGGCCCGACAGCGACGTCGGCAGCCCGACGACCACCTCGATCGCCTCGTGCTCGGCCACCAGCTCGACGAGCCGGTCGACGTCGCCCCTGCCGCTCTTCACGGTCTCCAGGGGCGTGGCGAGGATCCCGCCCGGATCGCACCGGGCGACGCCGACCCGGACGCTGCCCACGTCCACCCCGAGCCGCACGCCCTGCCTCATCGCCCCGCTCCGCTCTGCGGTGCGGGGCGCTCCACGGGGGACGCCGCGTCCCTCACGGACCTCATGACGCGCCGCCCCTTAATCCGCCCGCGGGGCTCACGCGGCCCCTACGGCTCGTTCGACCGCGGCGAGCGCGTCGTCGATCGCGGCGGGGTTCGCACCGCCGCCCTGCGCGAGGTCGTCCTTGCCGCCTCCGCCGCCGCCGAGCGCCTTGGCCGCGAGGCCGACGAGCGCGCCCGCCTTCAGGCCGCGCCCGCGCGCGCCCTCGGTGACGGCGACGACCACGACGGGACGGTCCTTCGGGACGCCCGTGACCATCACGACGGCGGGCCGGGCCTGCAACCGGCCGCGGACGTCCACGGCGAGCTTGCGCAGGTCGTCGGCGCCGGTGCCGTCAGGGGCGCGGTGCCCCACGAACGCGGTGCCGTTCACGTCCTTCGCGCCGTCGGCGAGGGACCCGGCGGCCGCGAGGATCTGCTGCGAGCGCAGCCTCTCCAGCTCCTTCTCCGCCTCGCGGAGGCGGCCGACGACGCCGGAGATGCGCTCGGGCAGCTCCTCCTTGCGCGCCTTCATCTGCTCGGCGAGCTGCGCGACCAGCACGCTCTCGCGGGCCAGGAACCGGAACGCGTCGATGCCGACGAGCGCCTCGACGCGGCGGACGCCCGCGCCGATGGACGACTCGCCCAGCACCTTCACCAGGCCGAGCTGCCCGGACCGGGCGACGTGCGTGCCGCCGCACAGCTCGCGAGAGTAGTCGCCGACCTCGACGACCCGGACCTCGTCACCGTACTTCTCGCCGAACAGCGCGAGCGCGCCCATGGCGCGGGCCTCGTCGATCGAGGTGTGGAACGCCCGCACGTCCAGGTCGCCGATGAGGACCTCGTTGACCTCGTCCTCGACGTCGCGCAGCACGCTCGGCGGGACGGCGCCGGAGGCGGTGAAGTCGAACCGGAACCGGCCGGGCGAGTTCTCCGAGCCGGCCTGCGCGGCGGACTCGCCGAGCGCCCGGCGGAACCCGGCGTGCACGAGGTGGGTCGCGGTGTGCGAGCGGGAGATCGCGGCGCGCCGGGTCAGGTCGATCTCGGCGTGCGCGGAGTCGCCGGCCTGCGCCTCGCCGCTGCGGACCCGGCCGCGGTGCACGATCAGCCCGGCCAGCGGCGACTGCACGTCGTGCACATCGATGACCGCGCCGTTGCCGAGCCGGATCACGCCCTGGTCGGCGAGCTGGCCGCCGCCCTCGGCGTAGAACGGGGTGCGGTCGAGGACGACCTCGACCTCGGTGCCCTCGCCCGCCGCGGGCGCGTTCGCGCCGTTGACCAGCAGCCCGACGAGCCGGGCGTCACCGGTGACGTCGTGGTAGCCGATGAAGTCGACCTTGCCGCCCGCGCCGGTGAGCAGCTCGTCGAGCACCGAGACGTCGAGGTTGCCGGTCTTCTTGTCGCGGGCGTCCTGCTTGGCGCGGTCCCGCTGCTCCTTCATCAGCCGGCGGAAGCCCTCCTCGTCGACCTGGAGCCCGGCCTCGGAGGCCATCTCGAGGGTCAGGTCGATCGGGAAGCCGTAGGTGTCGTGCAGCTTGAACGCCTGGTCGCCGGCCAGGGTCCGGCCGCCCGACCGCCGGGTCTCCGCCACCGCGGTGTCGAAGATCGCGGTGCCGGTGCGCAGCGTCTGGAGGAAGGACTCCTCCTCCGCGTCGATGACCGTGTGGATGTTGGCGGCGGTGCGGACCAGCTCGGGGTACTGCTCGCCCATCGCGGCGATCGCGACGGAGGTCAGCTCGTGCATCAGCCCGGCGTCCTGGCCGCCGAGCAGCCGCAGGTTGCGGATCGAGCGGCGCAGGATGCGGCGCAGCACGTAGCCGCGGCCCTCGTTGCCGGGGCGGATGCCGTCGGCGACCATCATCGTCCCGCTGCGGACGTGGTCGGCGATGACCCGCAGCGACACGTCGGCGCGGTGGTCGCGGCCGTAGGTCGCGTCGGTCAGGTTCGCGGCGCGGTCCAGGACCCGCCACAGGGTGTCGGTCTCGTAGATGTTGTCGACGCCCTGCAGGATCGCCGCCATGCGCTCCAGGCCCATGCCGGTGTCGATGTTCTTGGCGGGCAGGTCGCCGAGGATCGGGAAGTCGGTCTTGCTGTTCCCGGGGCCCCGCTCGAACTGCATGAAGACGAGGTTCCACACCTCGAGGTAGCGGTCCTCGTCGGCGACCGGGCCGCCCTCGCGCCCGTACTCGGGGCCGCGGTCGTAGTAGATCTCCGAGCAGGGCCCGCAGGGGCCGGGGACGCCCATCGACCAGAAGTTGTCCTCCATGCCGCGCTTCTGGATGCGGTCGAGGGGGACGCCGACCTTGTTGTGCCACAGGTCGCGGGCCTCGTCGTCGTCGTGGAAGACGGTGACCCAGAGCTTCTCCTCGGGGAAGCCGAACCCGCCGTCCTCGCGGGAGCGGGTCAGCAGCTCCCAGGCAAACGGGATCGCCTGCTCCTTGAAGTAGTCCCCGATCGAGAAGTTGCCCAGCATCTGGAAGAACGTGGCGTGCCGGGTGGTCTTGCCGACCTCGTCGATGTCGGGCGTCCGGACGCACTTCTGCGCGCTGGTCATCCGCTGCGACGGCGGGGTGCGCTGGCCGAGGAAGTACGGCTTGAACGGGACCATGCCGGCGTTCACCAGCAGCAGGGTCGGGTCCTCGGCGACCAGGCTGGCGGAGGGCACCACCGTGTGCCCGCGCTCCTCGAAGAACTTGAGGAAGCGGCGCGCCACCTCTGCCGACTCCATGATCAGTGGCCATCCTTCTCGTCGTCGATGATCGTGTAACGCGCCCGCAGCACCCGGCGGGGCCGCGGCCCCGGGGTCTCGGGCGGAGCCTGGTCCATGCGGACGGCCTCGCGCAGCTCCTCCTCGCGGGCCTGCATCTCGGTACGGACGTCCGCCGCGAAATGCCTCAGCCGCTCGCCGGCGGACTGCCCGGTCGACACCGCCCGCGCCGCGACCCCTTCCGGGGACCAGCTGCGCGCGAACCGCTCGACCCGGCGCTTGACGCGGTGGGTCGCGTAGACGCCCGCGCCCGCGCCGACCGACATCCAGAAGAGCCTCTTCACCTGCGCCCCTTCCCCGAGGAGCGGGCCGGAAGCTGCGGGCGGCCGGACGCGCCGGACCCCCCGGACCGGCCCTCCCCGTCGCGGCTGCTCAGGGCCTTGCGCACCCCGTAGGAGAAGGCGGCCGCCTTCACCAGCGGCCCGCCCACCACCGAGGTCATCACGGTGGTGACGGCCGAGACGTTCTGCGTGACGCCGGCGACCTGCTTGGTGATGACGTCGGTGCGGCCGAGCTGCTCGTTGGCGCGCTTCACCGTCGTCGTCATGTCGTCCAGCAGCGGGGCCGCCTGGTCGCCGAGGTCGCGCACGAGCTTGCTGGCCTCGCCGAGCAGCCGGGCGAGCCGCAGCAGCGTCAGCGCGACGAACGCGACGAGCACAGCCCAGAACACGGCCACGATGAGACCTGCCAGCTGTCCACCAGTGAGCATGAGGGCTTCCGTTCGCTGTCGTTCCGGCCCGGGCCGGGCACGGCCTGACAGACCTTACCGGGCCGGGCGTGGGCCATGGGCGCCCGTCACGGCCGTGCGGCGGCGGACGCCGGCCGTCCGGCCGGGCCGCCGGGGCCGCGCCCGGGGCCGTTTCCGGCAGAGTAGCGGGCCTTCGCCGCCGATGCCGGGAGCACGGCGCCGGAAAGATCGATCTTCATCGGTCCGGGGTGCCGCGCAGCACCGAGCGGATCCGGGCGAGGACCTCGGTGAAGCGGGACTCGGCGCCGTGCCGGGTCGGCCGGTAGTACTCGCGGCCGTCCACCGAGTCGGGCGCGTACTGCTGCCGGACGACCCCGCCGGGGTGGTCGTGGGCGTACTTGTAGCCCTTCCCGTGCCCGATCTTCGCGGCGCCCTTGTAGTGCGCGTCCCGCAGATGGCCCGGGACGGGCCCCGCCAGGCCCTTGCGGACGTCGCCGAGCGCGCCGTCCACCGCCATGATCACCGCGTTGGACTTGGGCGCGAGGGACAGGTGGATCACCGCCTGCGCGAGGTTGATGCGGGCCTCGGGCAGCCCGACGAACTCCACCGCCTGCGCCGCCGCGACCGCCGTCTGCAGCGCGGTCGGGTCGGCCATGCCGACGTCCTCGCTGGCGTGCACGATGAGGCGGCGCGCGATGAACCGCGGGTCCTCGCCGGCCTCGATCATCCGGGCGAGGTAGTGCAGCGCCGCGTCGACGTCGCTGCCGCGGATGCTCTTGATGAACGCGCTGATCACGTCGTAGTGCTGGTCGCCCTCGCGGTCGTAGCGGACGGCGGCCCGGTCGACGGCCTTCTCCAGCACGTCCGCGTCGATCACCGCGCCGTCGTCGACGACGAGGGCGGCGGCCTCCAGGTAGGTGAGGGTGCGGCGGGCGTCCCCGCCGGCCAGCCGGATCAGGTGGTCCTCGGCGGCGGGGTCGAGGCCGACCGTCCCGGCCAGGCCGCGCTCGTCGGCGAGGGCGCGGCGGATGACCTCGCGCAGGTCGTCCTCGCCGAGCGGCTCCAGGGTGAGCAGCAGCGACCGCGACAGCAGCGGGCTGATCACGGAGAAGAACGGGTTCTCGGTGGTGGCGCCGATGAACGACACCCACCGGTTCTCCACGGCCGGGAGCAGCGCGTCCTGCTGGGCCTTGTTGAAGCGGTGGACCTCGTCGACGAACAGGACGGTCTGCCGGCCGGTCATGCCGAGCTCGCGGCGGGCCAGGTCGATCTCCGCGCGGACCCGCTTCACGCCGTCGCTGACCGCGGAGATCTCCACGAACCGGCGGGAGGTGACGTGGCTCACGACCGTGGCGAGGGTGGTCTTGCCCGTACCGGGCGGGCCCCACAGCACCAGCGACATCGGGACGTCGCGGTCGACGAGCTGCCGGATCGGGGTGCCGGGGCCGAGCAGGTGGGCCTGGCCGACGACCTCGTCCAGCGCGCGGGGGCGCATCCGCACCGCGAGCGGCTGCCGCCCGGCCTCCGCCGCCGTCGCGGGCGCCGCGGCC
>NZ_JBEYYT010000456.1:0-7299 GCF_040645715.1 Spirillospora sp. NPDC046719
CCCCACCCGCCCGCCGGGGCGCCCCCGCCCCGCCCCCGCGCCGGCCCGCCCGCCTCCCCGGCCGCCCCGCCCCTTTGATCTGGAGCGCACTCCAGGTGCTTGGCTTGGTGCCATGAAGTACACGCGACTCGGCCGCACCGGCCTGAAGGTCAGCCGCCTCGTCCTCGGCACGATGAACTTCGGCCGCCACACCGAGGAGGCCGGCGCCCACGCCATCATGGACTCCGCGCTCGACGCGGGCGTCAACTTCTTCGACACCGCCAACATCTACGGCGGCAAGGGCCGCACCGAGGAGATCGTCGGCGCCTGGTTCGCCAAGGGCGGCGGGCGGCGGGAGAAGACCGTCCTGGCGACCAAGGTGTACGGCGACATGAGCCCCGAGGGCGACCCGTGGCCGAACCGGGACCGGCTCTCGGCGCTGAACATCCGGCGCGCGTGCGAGGCGTCGCTGAAGCGGCTCGGCACCGACCACATCGACCTGTACCAGTTCCACCACATCGACCGGACGACGCCGTGGGAGGAGATCTGGCAGGCCGTCGACGTCCTCGTCCAGCAGGGCAAGGTGCTGTACGCCGGGTCGTCGAACTTCCCCGGCTGGGGCATCGCGCAGGCGAACGAGACGGCCGCGCGGCGCGGCTCGCTCGGCCTGGTCAGCGAGCAGTGCCTGTACAACCTGGTCGAGCGGCGCGCGGAGATGGAGGTGATCCCGGCGGCGCAGGTGTACGGCCTCGGGGTCGTCCCGTGGTCGCCGCTGCACGGCGGCATCCTGGGCGGCGTGCTGCGCAAGCAGAGCGAGGGCAGGACGGCCCGGTCCGGGTCCGGCCTGTGGGCGAAGATGCTGGAGGACCCGGCGGAGCGCGCGCGGATCCAGACCTACGAGGACCTCTGCGACAAGCACGGCGTCGAGGCGGGGGACGTCGGACTCGCCTGGCTGCTGACCCGTCCCGGCGTCACCGGCCCCATCGTCGGCCCCCGCGTCCAGGAGCAGTTCGACTCCGCGCTGCGCGCCGTCGAGCTGGAGCTGTCGGAGGAGTTCCTCGCCGCCCTCGACGAGATCTTCCCCGGCCCGGGCCCCGCGCCCGAGGCCTTCGCCTGGTAGGACGCCCGGGAGCCGCGACGGCGGCCGGATCGGCCATCTCGTGGAGACGGTCGGCGCCGCGTTCGTCCGGGCGCGGCTCAGGCGCGGCGGGTCCGGCGGGTCCGGCGGGCGCGGCGTCCCCTCCCGGCGGCGGCGCCGAGCAGCTGCGGCCCCCGCCGCGCCGGGTCCGCGGCGCCTTCGGAGACGTCGGCGACGACGCAGGTGACGTTGTCCGGGGCGCCCGCCGCGTCGGCCAGCGCGATGAGGCGGGTGACGGCGTCTTCGGGACGCGCGGCCCCGGCCAGCGCGTCGCGGATCGCCCCGGCCGGGACGAAGCCGGAGAGGCCGTCGGAGCACAGCAGGTAGCGGTCGCCGGGCGCGGCGTCCTGCCGGAACAGGTCGGGGTGCTGATCGCCGCCGGGCTGCAGCGCGCGCAGGAGCGTCGAGCCGAGCGGGTGGTCCGCCGCCTGCTCGGGGGTGAGCCGCCCGCTGTCGACGAGCGTCTGGACCATGGTGTGGTCGCGGGTGATCTGGAAGAGGTCGCCGCCGCGCAGCAGGTAGGCGCGGGAGTCGCCGATGTGCGCCACCGCGAACCCGGCGCCGTCCCAGGCCATGGCGGTCAGCGTGGTGCCCATCCCGCGCAGCTCCGGGTCGGCGGCGGCCAGCTCCTCCAGCCGCGCGGCCGCCCGCGCCACCGCCGCCGCGAGCGCGGCGGCGGGCTCGCCGGCCGGGGGCGGCTCGGTGAGCGCGGTGATGGCGGCGGCGCTGGCGACGTCGCCGTGCGGGTGGCCGCCCATCCCGTCGGCGACGGCGAGCAGAGACGGCCCGGCGAGCGCCGAGTCCTCGTTCACGCGCCGCCGCCTGCCGATGTCCGTGCCAGCCGCGTACCGGAGCGAGAGGTGCGCCACGCACGCCAGAGAAGCACGCCGGAACCCGTTTCACAAGCAACTTGGTGATGAGATGGCCTTGCGGCCGCCCGAGCGCGGCACGCGTGGCCGCCGGGGCGGCGGAACCGGACGGGCCAAAGATCGAACGCGAGGCGGCGAAGCGGTATACCGTTCCAACCGACACTGATCCCCACTTACTGCGCAGATGCGGAGCGGGTTGTGAACGACGACCAGCCCTCGATCGCCGACATCCCCAACGACGTGCCGACCTCGGCGCGCGCCTACGGATGGCTGCTCGGCGGCAAGGACAACTACGAGGTCGACCGGCAGTTCATCCGGGGGCAGCTGGAGCACCATCCGGCCGGGCTGGACATCACCCGGCAGAACCGGCTGTTCCTCTACCGGGCCGTCCGCTACCTGACGGTCGAGGCCGGCATCCGGCAGTTCATCGACATGGGGTGCGGGCTGCCGACGGACGCCAACGTCCACCAGGTCGCGCGGCAGTTCGCGCCGGACGCCCGCGTCGTGTACGTCGACATCGACCCGATCGTGCTCGCGCACGGCCGCGCGCTGCTCGCCGGCGACGCGTCCACCACGGTGATCACCGCGGACATGCGCGACCAGGAGGCCGTCCTGGAGCACGAGGACGTCAAGCGGCTCATCGACTTCTCCGAGCCGGTCGCGACGCTGTTCCTCTCCGTGGGCCACCACCTCCCGGACTCCGACGACCCGAGGGGCATCCTGCACGCCGTCATCGACCGTGCCGCGCCGGGCAGCCACCTGACGTTCTCGCAGGTCGCGTGCGACGACCCGGTGCGCAGCGCGGAGATGACCGCGCAGGTCACCGGCGCGGGCATCCCGTGGCAGACGCGGACGCCGGCCGAGATCGACGCGCTGCTGTCGGACTTCGACCCGGTCGAGCCGGGCCTGTGCAACCTCGTCGACTGGCGGCCGATGGACCTGCAGCCGCCGCTCGCGCCCGTCCCCGAGGAGCTGCGCAAGTACGAGGGCGCCTCCAAGCTGGACACCGGCATCTACGAGTACGGCGGCGTCCTGCGCAAGCGCTGACCCGCACCCGCCGGCCCGATCGAGGGCCGCGGACCGCTTTCCCTTAGGGCGCCACGGCGCCCGCGGGCCCGAACGGGCCGTCCTTCACCGCAGGTGGAGGGCGGCCCGTTTCGCGTTTCTGCGCACCGCCACCGGGCGGTCTCCGGCGCGCGCCGCCGCTCGTCCCCTCCCACCCGCCATGGGACGCATCCGGACACATCATGCTAAGTTGCACTGAAAACCGTTTTCATTTTCAGGAGCGACCCATGTCCCCTCTGCCTCTGCCCCCGCGACCGCGACCGCGCCGGGCGGCCCTCCGCACGGCAGGCGCCGCCGCCGCGGCCGTGCCCCTGCTCGCCCTCGCCGCCTGCGGCTCGCCGTCCGAGGCCGCGCCCGCCGGGACGTCCGGCGGGGCGGTACCGGTCGTCGCCTCGACCAACGTCTACGGCGACATCGCGCGGACGATCGGCGGCGCCGACGTGCGCGTCACCTCGTTCATCAGCGACCCGGGGCAGGACCCGCACTCCTACGAGGCCGGGACGCGCAACCGGCTCGCCCTCGGCCGGGCCGGAGTCGTGATCGAGAACGGCGGCGGCTACGACGACTTCATGACGACCATGCTGAAGGCGTCGTCGTCCAAGGCCGAGGTCCTCGACGCGGTGCGGATCTCCGGGCGGACCGCGCCGGCGGGCGGCGAGCTGAACGAGCACGTCTGGTACGACCTGCCGTCCATGGCGCTGCTGGCCGACCGGCTGTCGGCCGCGCTCGCGAAGGCCCGCCCCGCCCGCGCCGCCGCGTTCACCGCGAACGCCACCGCGTTCAAGGCGAAGCTGAAGGACCTCGAAGGGCGGGTCGCGGCGCTCAAGGCCGCGCACTCCGGCGACGGCGTCGCCATCACCGAGCCGGTCCCCCTCTACCTCCTCGAAGCGGCCGGACTGCGCAACGAGACGCCGGAGGCGTTCAGCGAGGCCATCGAGGAGGGCGACGACGTCGCGCCGCGCACCCTGCGGGAGACGCTCGGGCTGTTCGGCGGGAAGAAGGTGAAGGCGCTCGTCTACAACGCGCAGACGAGCGGCCCGCAGACCGAGCAGGTCGAGAAGGCCGCGAAGGACAACGGCGTCGCGGTCGTGCCGGTCACCGAGACCCTCCCGGCGGGGCAGGACTACATCGGCTGGATGGCCGGCACCATCGCCGCGCTCGGAAAGGCGCTGTCGTGATCTCGATGCGCGGCGGGGCGCTCCGCTACGGCGACCGGACGGTGTGGAGCGGACTCGACCTCGACGTGGCGGCCGGGGAGTTCGTCGCCGTCCTCGGGTCCAACGGGTCGGGGAAGACCAGCCTGCTGAAGGTGCTGCTGGGGCTGCGGCGGCTGTCGGCCGGGACGGTGACGGTCGGCGGGCGCCCGCCGCGCCGCGGCGGAACCCTCATCGGGTACGTCCCCCAGCACCGCAGCGTCCCGGCCTACACGCCGCTGCGGGCCCGCGACCTGGTGCGGCTCGGCGTCGACGGGCACCGCTGGGGGCCGCGGCCCCCGGACCGGGGCGCGCGGCGCCGCGTCCGGGACGCGCTGCGCGACGTCGGCGCGGAGGCGTTCGCGGACGTCCCGATCGAGCTGCTGTCGGGCGGCGAGCTGCAGCGCGTCCGGGTCGCACAGGCCCTCGCGTCCGATCCGCGGCTGCTGCTCTGCGACGAGCCGCTGGCCTCGCTGGACACCGCGCACCAGCGGTCCGTCAGCGAGCTGGTCGCCAGGCGGTGCCGAGAGCACCGCACCGCCGTGGTGTTCGTCACCCACGAGGTCGAGCCGGTCCTGCCGTTCGCCGACCGCGTCCTGCGCATGCCCGGCGGACCGGAGGCGCGCGATGTGGCATGAGATCGTCAACTTCGACGACTACGGCGCGCTGCTCGGCCTGGTCCGCAACTCGCTGATCGCGGGCGCGGTGCTCGGGCTGGTCGGCGGGCTCGCGGGGACGTTCGTCGTGATGCGCGACCTGGCGTTCGCGGTGCACGGCATCAGCGAGCTGTCGTTCGCCGGCGCGGCCGCCGCGCTGCTGCTCGGCGCCGGCGTCGCGGGCGGCTCGATCGCGGGCGCGCTGCTGGCCGCCGCGCTCATCGGCGTGCTCGGCGGCCGGGCGCGCGACCGCGGCTCGGCCATCGGGGTGCTGATGCCGTTCGGGCTCGGCCTCGGCGTGCTGTTCCTGTCGCTGTACAAGGGGCGCGCCGCCAACAAGTTCGGCATCCTCACCGGGCAGATCGTCGCGATCGACACGCCCCGGCTGTCGTGGCTGCTCGGGACGTCGGCGGTCGTGCTGGTGTGCCTGGCGGTGATGTGGCGGCCGCTGGCGTTCGCGAGCCTCGACCCGGACGTGGCGGCGGCGCGCGGCGTCCCGGTGCGCGCCCTGTCGCCACTGTTCATGCTCGTCCTCGGCCTCGCCGTCGCCGTGTCCGTGCAGGTCGTCGGGGCACTGCTGGTCCTCGCGCTGATCTGCACGCCGGCCGCCGCGGCGGTGCGGGTGACCGCGTCGCCGGTGCTGGTGCCGGTGCTCAGCGCCGCGCTCGCGACCGTGTCGGTGGTCGGCGGGATCCTGCTGTCGCTCGGCGCCGGCGTCCCGATCAGCCCGTACGTCACCACGATCTCGTTCGCGCTGTACGCGGCGTGCCGCGCGGCGGGCGCCGTCCGGGCCCGGCGCGGCGGGCCGGCCCGCGCGCACGCCGGGCGGCGCGACACCGTCCCCACATGATCTCTTGACGCCCGCTCGGCACTGGCGGCCGGGCGGGCCCGGCCCGCCGGTCGCGTTATCCGGAATTCCCGATCCCTGTTCGCCGGGACGTTGCGATTCGCTTACCCGCCGATGGGCATCGCCGCAGGTCGGCAGGGCATCAGCACTCTGCGACTGCAGGGCGAGAGGGAAGAAGGGGACGCGATGTGGGACTTCGCGGGCCGGGACACCGCCATCGACCTGGGGAGCTCGACGGTGCGCATGCACGTGCGGGACCGCGGGGTCGTCGCGCGCGAGCCGTCGCTGCTCGCCCGCTGCCTGCACACCGGCAAGATCCTCGCGCTCGGCCTCCCCGCGCAGGAGATGGCCGGGCGCAACCCCGACGTCCGCCTCGTCCGGCCCATCCGCGAGGGCGCCCCCACCGAGACCGACGAGGCCGAGTACCTGATGCGCGCCCTCGTCCGCACCCACCACAAGCGCCGCTACACCGCGCGGCCCCGGCTGGTCGTGACGGTGCCGAGCGGCATGTCGTCCGTGCACTACCGGGCGCTGCAGTTCTCGGCGTTCCAGGCCGGCGCGCGCCGCCTCACCCTCGTGCCGACGCCGATCGCGGCCGCCATCGGGATGGGGCTCACCTCCTCCGGGCGGCCGGAGGTCGTGGTCGTCGCCGACATCGGCGCCGACATCACCGACGTCGGCGTCATCTCGTTCGGCGGGCTGGTCACCTCGCACACCGCGCTCGTCGGCGGCTCGTCCCTGGACCGGGCGATCGTCGCGCTGGTCCGCCGCGAGCACGAGGTGCGGATCTCCCAGTCCAGCGCCGAGGCCGCGAAGCTGGAGGTGGGCGCGGTGCCGCCGATCGGGCGCCGCCCGCTGCGGCAGACCGTCGTGCACGGCCGCGACCTCACCACCGGCATGCCGCGCGGGATCGTCCTGACCACCGCCGACGTCGCCCGCGCCATCGCCGCGCCGGTCGGCGAGATCGTCGCCGCGGTCCAGCAGGGGCTGGCGGGCTGCGGACCGGAGATCTCCGGGGAGCTGCTCGGCGTCGGCATCACCCTGACCGGCGGCACCGCCCGCCTGCCCGGCCTGGACAGGCTCATCCAGGAGCGCACCGGGCTGGCCGCGCGCATCGGCGACGACACCGGCGACGCCGCCGTCATCGGCGCGGCCGACGTGCTGCGCTCGTCCGGGTCGCAGGAGCCGCCCGCCCGCCGCAGCTCCCCGCGCCCGCACCTGCTCACCACCGTGCCCGAGCAGTGACGGATCGCGCCGTCCCGCCGGGGCGGCTAGGCTGCCGCCCGGCAGGGCCGTAGCGCAGAGGTCGACGCACCGCCTGCACAGCGGAGGACGCCGGTTCGATTCCGGCCGGTCCTGCCCCTCGAACGGCGATGGGGGGTGCAGGTGGCGTCCGACGGGCCCGCCGCCCGGTCGGCGATGCCGGCGGCGTGGCTGCGCGCCTGGCAGCGGACGCGCACCCGCAACAGCTTCGCCGCCCCGATGTGGGCGCCCATCCTGAACAACATCGTCGTGATCGGCGTCGGCGGCGTGTTCCTGGCGATGGCGGCGG
>NZ_JBEYYT010000457.1:0-7257 GCF_040645715.1 Spirillospora sp. NPDC046719
GGGGTTCCAGGGGGGTCGTCCCCCCTGGGTCACAGCGGAGGCCAGGGGATGGCGGGCCAGTCCTCGGGGGGATAGGGGTGGATGCGGTGCTTGAGCATGAGCTCGACGCGGCGGCGGGTCGCGTCGACCTCCTCCTCGGTGAGCAGCTCGGAGAGACGGGCGGCGAGGGGGCCGTCGCGCAGGGCGCGGTCGACGCGGCCGAGGGCCTCGACCGCCTCGGGGGTGAGGGGCTTGCCGCGCCACTGCCACAGCACCGTCCGCAGCTTGTACTCCACGGAGAAGCAGACGCCATGGTCGCAGCCGTACACGTGGCCGTCGCCGGGCGGCAGCAGGTGCCCGATCTTGCGGTCGGCGTTGTTGACGACGGCGTCGAACACCGACATGCGGCGGATGGCGTCGTCGTCGGAGCGCGACAGCGCGACCAGGTCGGTGTCGGGGTCGGGCTCGACCCACAGCTGCACCATGCCGGGGCCGTACGGGCCGTCGCGGTGGACAGTCGGGGGGACGGTGCCCCAGCCCATGACCTTGGACACCTCGTAGGCGGCGACCTCCCGCTCGGCGAGGGTGCCGTCGGGGAAGTCCCACAGCGGCCGCTCGCCCGCGACGGGCTTGTAGACGCAGGCGGCGCTGACGCCGTCGTGCTCGACCGTGCAGTACAGGGTGGCGTTGGAGGCCTGGACGAGGCGGCCCTCGATCGACAGCCGGCCGGCCAGCAGCAGCCGCTCGGCGGCGGGGACGTCGCGGGGGGAGACCCGGTCGCCGGAGGGGTCGCCGGCGGGGGCCCGGTCCCGGGAGGACTGCGTCATGCGCTCATTCTCCCGGCCGCCCCGCCCTTGATCCAGCGCGGGTCCCGGTCCGGGGCGGCCGCGACCCGGCCCGGCGTGCCGACCGCGCGCATCTCAGCCCAGGTATCCGTTCTGGCGGGGGCACACGTGGCCCTCGGTGTCCAGCGGCAGCCCGCACAGCGGGCACGGCGGCCGTCCGGCGGCGACCACCTGCAGGGCCCGCTCGGCGAACGCGCGGGCCTGCGCGGCGCTGATCCGCACCCGCAGCACCGCGATGGCGGGGTCGTCCTCGCCGACCTCGGCGTCCTCCTCGGCCTCGGTGACCTCCTGCGCCTCGATGACGACGCGCTCGTCGTCGGGGTCCCAGGCCAGCGCCATCGTGCCGACCTTGAACTCCTCCTCGACCGGCTGCTCCAGCGGGCCGTCGTCGCGCAGCTCGGACGGGGTGACCGCGGGGACGTGGGCCTCGCCGCCGCTGCGCCGCAGCACCTCGTCGAGCAGCTCCTCGAGCCGCTCCGCCAGCAGCGTCACCTGGAACTTCTCCAGGCCGACGCTGGTGACGCGGCGGCCCGCGCGGGCCTGCAGGTAGAAGGCGCGGTCGCCGGGGCGCCCGACGGCGCCGGCGACGAACCGCTCCGGCAGGTCGTAGGAGATGACGGGCATGACATCGACCCTACGCGCCGCCGCCGACGACCGCGTCACTCGCCCCGGATCCGGTTTTCCGGTCATCGCCCTCGTCCGGCTTGGGCAGGAGACCGGCGACGTCGCCGCCGGTGTCGTTGAGGCGGAGGACGAACGGCCGCAGCTCGGTGTAGCGGATCGCGGTGACCGACGCGGGGTCGGCCTGGATGCGCTGGAACTGGTCCAGGTGGAGGCCGAGCGCGTCGGCGACGACGGCCTTGATGATGTCGCCGTGGCTGCACACGGCGTAGACGGCGTCCGGGCCGTGCGCGGCGGCGATGCGCTCGTTCCAGTCGCGGACGGCGGCGACGGCGCGGTGCTGGGCGTCCGCCATGGCCTCGCCGTCCTTGCCGGGGAACCGGGCGGCGCTCGGGTGGGCCTGCACGACCCGCCACAGGGGCTCCTCGGCCAGTTCCTTGAGCGGGCGGCCCGTCCAGTCGCCGTAGCGGACCTCGCCGAACCGCTCGTCGATCTCGACCTTGTCGACGGTGCCGCCGGCGTCGCGGGAGTGCGGGGCGGCGACCGACTCGGCGGTCTCGACGCACCGGTCGAGGGGGCTGGAGACGACCGCGGCGAGCGGCAGCGCCGCCAGGCGCCCGGCGACCGCGGCGGCCTGCGCGCGGCCGCGCTCGTCCAGCCGCACGCCGGGGGTCCAGCCGGCCAGCACCGGCCCGGTCATAGCGGTCAGGCCGTGCCTTACCAGGAGAAGGGTCGTCACAACTGGCCACTGTAGGAGATGCGCGGACCGGATGTGATCACCGGCGCGATTCCGCGCGGCGCGCCGGATGCGCGACAATGCATGCCGTGATCGTGGACAAGGCCATCTACGCGGGCGGCGTCCGCAGCGACATCGACGGCGACATCAGCGACGCCTTCGACCTGGCGCGGGCGAACGGCGACTGCTTCCTGTGGATCGGCCTGTACGAGCCGGACGAGGAGGAGTTCGAGCTCGTCAAGGACGAGCTGCGGCTGCATCCGCTCGCCGCGGAGGACGCGGTGTCGGCGCACCAGCGGCCGAAGATGGAGCGCTACGACGACACCCTGTTCGTGGTGCTGAAGACGCTCGCCTACGTCGACGAGACGTCCGACATCGAGGTCGGCGAGATCATGGTGTTCCTCGGCGCGGACTTCGCGGTCACCGTCCGGCACGGCGCCGGGAACCCGCTCGGGCCCGTCCGTAAGCGGCTGGAGGAGGACAAGGACCTGCTCAAGCACGGCGCGACGGCCGTGCTGTACGCGGTGTGCGACGAGGTGGTGGACCGGTACGGGCTGGTCGCGCACGAGGTCGAGGTGGACATCATCGGGCTGGAGCGGGCGGTGTTCGACCCGCGGGCCCGCGACGTGACCGCCGACATCTACTCGCTCAAGCGGGAGGTGCTGGAGTTCCGCACCGCCGAGGACCCGCTGGTGCCGGTCCTGCAGGAGATCGCCAAGGGCCGGGTCTCCGAGTGCGCCGGGACCCGGGAGTACTTCCGCGACGTGCTCGACCACCTGCTGCGGGTGGACGCGCAGGTCGACGCGCACAACGAGCTGCTGAACAGCGTGCTGAACGCGCATCTGGCGCTGCTCGGCAAGCGGCAGAACGAGGACATGCGCAAGATCTCCGCGTGGGCGGCGATCATCGCGGTGCCGACGGCGATCGCCGGGATCTACGGGATGAACTTCACGCACATGCCCGAGCTGAAGTGGACGTGGGGGTACCCGGTCGTCCTGGTCCTGATGGCGGTCGTGTGCGTGCTGCTCTACCTCAGGCTCCGCAAGAGCGGCTGGCTGTAGGGCGGGCGGACGGCCTCAAGGCGCGGGGATCACGCGGCGTCCCGGCCGGGCGTCCGGCCGGAGAGCAGCTCGGGGGGCGGCGCGGCCAGCAGCACGGCCCACAGGTGCGACTCGGCGCCCTGCGCCTCCAGCCGGCGGCGCAGCCGCTCCACCCCTCCCCTGGTCGGCAGCGCCAGCCACAGCAGCAGCGGGTAGCCGACGACGAACCCGGCGACGAACACCACCACGGCGTGCCCGATCATCGCCAGCGGCAGGCCCAGCAGGATCACGCCCTCGGCCAGCGCGAACCGCAGCAGCACCGCCTGCCGGAACTGCGTCAGCGCCAGCCGCGCCGCCGCCGGAGGCTCGGCGCCGGGCGCCATCGCCAGCGGGGCGCGCGGACCGGCCAGGGCCGCGACCGCCGCCGCCAGCAGCAGCGGCGCGTAGATCCACGGCGGGGCGTCCCCGGCGGCGCCGCCGCGGTTGTCGACGATCAGCGGGGTCAGCGCGAGGATCAGCACGGGCGCGCCGACCAGCACCAGCATCATCAGGCGCATCCGTCCCAGCACCGTCGTGCCCCGCAGCGAGGCGAGGTAGCCCGGGTCGTCGCCGGGGCCGGCGCCGAACACCGGGTCGGCGGACGGCCCGCCGGCGCCCTCCGGCGAGTGCATCGAGTACGGGGATGGTGCCATGGCCCGGCACTTTAGCCCGGCGGTGACCCGCCGGAACAGATCCCACGAGGATCTTCGCGCGGGTCAGGCGGCGCGTCCGGCCCGCGGAGCGCGGGCGCGGCCGGGTCCGGGGGCGGGCGGGTCAGGTCGCGGAGATCGCGCCGGCCGCGAGCAGGCCCATCAGGACGCCGCCGAGCGCCACCCGGTAGAACACGAACACGTTCGTGGAGTGCCGGGTGAGGAACTTCAGCAGCCAGGCGATGCACGCGTACCCGACCACGAACGACACCACGGTCGCGATCGCGGTCGGGACGACCTGCAGCGACCCGTCGAACGCCTTGCGCAGCTCGAACAGACCCGACAGCACCACCGCCGGGATCGACAGCAGGAAGGAGTAGCGGGCGGCGGCCTCGCGGGTGTACCCGAGGAACAGCGCCCCGGTCATCGTCGACCCCGACCGCGACGACCCGGGGATCAGCGCGAGCGCCTGGAACCCGCCGATGATCAGGCCGTCCCGCATGTTCAGGTCGGCGACCTCGCGCTTGCCGATGCCGGCCCACTCGGCGACCATCAGCACCAGGCCGAGGACGATCAGCGAGGACGCGTTCAGCCACAGGTTCCGCGCGCCGCCCTCGATGAAGCCGTTGAGGGCCAGGCCGATGACCGCCACCGGGACGGTGCCGAGGCCGATGTACCAGCCGAGCCGCGCGTCCTGCTGGGGGCGCAGCTCCGGCGTCCACAGGCTCTTCGTCCACGTCGTCAGGATGCGGACGAGGTCGCGCCAGAAGTAGATGACGACCGCGGCCATGGTGCCGAGCTGGATGACGGCGGTGAAGGCCGCGCCCGGGTCCTTCCAGCCGAGCAGTTTCGGCACGATGAGCAGGTGACCGGAGCTGGAGATCGGCAGGAACTCGGTGAGTCCCTGGACGATCCCGAGCACGGTCGCTTCCACGACGTTCACGAGCGGCGGGTCCCCTCCGAATGCGAGATCGGCCACGGCGCCGATCCCGGTGAAGCGTATCCGCCGCCCGCCGCGCCCCGGTTCCCGCGCACCGCCGCCGTCCGGCCCGACGCCCGTGCCACCTGCGAGAACACCCTTTTCGGCCACTGCCGAGACGAATCATGCTCATGTTCCCGTCACCTGCCGTACACCTGCCTTCGCGCACGTCACCGGGCGGACGCGGACCGTGACGGCGCCGTGGGGCGCCCGCGATGACCGCTAGATTGACCGCCTATGAAGGAGCGTCACCTCGGGCGGAGCGGGCTGCTGGTGTCCCGGCTGGGGCTGGGCACCATGACGTGGGGCCAGGACACCGAGCCGGACGAGGCCGCGGAGCAGCTCGTGGCGTTCGCGGAGGCCGGCGGCACGCTGGTGGACACCGCCGACGTCTACAGCGACGGCGACAGCGAGCGGATCCTCGGGGCCCTGCTGCGCGAGGTCGTCGACCGCGACGCCTTCGTCATCGCCACCAAGGCGGCGATCCGCCCGAACGGGCGCTACGACGGGTCCCGCCGGCACCTGCTGCGCGCCCTGGACGCGTCCCTGGACCGGATGGACCTCGACCACGTCGACCTGTGGCAGCTGCACGTCTACGACCCGGCGACGCCGCTGGAGGAGACGCTGTCGGCGCTGGACGAGGCGGTGGCGTCCGGCCGCGCCCGCTACGTCGGCGTCTCCAACTACGCGGGCTGGCAGGTGGCCAAGGCCGCCGCGTGGCAGCGCGCCTGGCCGGGCCGCGCCCCGATCGTGTCGGCGCAGCTGGAGTACTCGCTGCTGAGCCGCGACATCGAGCGGGAGGTGGTGCCGGCGGCGCTGGACGCCGGCGCCGGGCTGCTGCCGTTCTCGCCGCTCGGGCGGGGCGTGCTCACCGGCAAGTACCGCACCGGCATCCCCGCCGGGTCGCGGGCCGCCGCGCCGCGCTTCGCCGACTTCGTCCAGCCCTACCTGGACGAGGAGTGCGCGCGGATCGTGGAGTCGGTGGTGACCGCCGCCGAGGGCCTCGGCGTGTCGCCGCTCAGCGTGGCGCTGGCCTGGGTCCGGGACCGGCCCGGGGTCGCCGCCCCGATCGTCGGCGCCCGCACCGCCGCGCAGCTGGGGGCCATCCTGGACAGCGAGGACCTGACGCTGCCGAACGAGATCCGGGGCGCCCTGGACGACGTCTCCGACATGTCCCCCTCCCACCAGTGACCGCGCCCGCACCGTGTCCGCCTGCACCGTGACCGCCCGCCCGATGACCGCCCGCCCCGCGACCGCCCCTCCCGTGCCCGCCTCCGTGACCGGGCGGGCCGTCCGTGGCACGCTCGGGACGGTCCACCGCCAACCGTGAGAAGCCGCGACGGGAAGCCCGTGACCGACACCCCACCTGACATCGACAGCCCCTCGCCCGAGTCCCCGCAGGAGCGCGCCGCCCGCGCCGCCGAGGCGATGCGTGCGGCCGAGGCCGCCGGGGCCCGCGCCGCCGAGGCCGCCCGCGCCAGGCGCGCCGCCGGCCCGCAAGGACCCGGCCCCCAGGAGCCCGGCCCGCAGGGATCGGGGCAGCACGGATCCGGGCAGCAGGGACCCGGGCAGCAGGGACCGGAGCGGCAAGGCCCGGCCCGTCCTCAGGCCGCCGCCTCCGCCGCGCTGCCCGCCGACGCCCGCGAGGGCCGGGCCGCGCTCGACGAGCTGTTCGCCTCCTTGGGCGTCCCCGCCGGGCTGGCCGCGCGGACGGCGGCGCGGCTCGGTCCCGGCGCCGCCGCGCGGCTGCGCGAGGACCCGTGGCGGCTGCTGAGCGTCCCCGGTGTCCAGCCCGCCCAGGCGGACCACTTCGCGCGCGCCCTGCTCGGACCGGACGCCCGGCCCGACGACCCCAGGCGCGGCGGCGCGCTCGTCCTGCACCTGCTCACCGAGGCGGCCCGCCGCGGCCACACCGTCACGCCCCTCGCCGACGTGGTGTCCGCGCTGGAGCGCGCCCGGGTCGCGGACACGCGCGCCGCCGTCGAGGCCGCGCTGGACGGCGGCGAGGTCGTCACGCTCACCGAGGAGCCGGAGTTCGACGAGGAGTCCTTCGACGAGGACGCCGAGCCGCCCGAGCCGGAGGAGACGCTCGGGCCCGCGCGGTGGGCGCTGGCGGAGGAGGCGGCGGCCGAGGGGTTCCAGCGGCTGACCCTCACCGCCGCTCCGCTGCTCGACGACGACGCCGTCAAGGAGCTGCGCGCCGGGCTGCCCGAGGACCGCTCGCTCGCGCTGACCGCCGCGCTGCGCACCGGCGTCAGCGTCCTGCGCGCCGCGCCCGATGCCCTCGCCGAGGTCGCCGCGGGCATCGCGGCGGCCGCCGCGTCGCGGGGACTGCGCGCCGCGGTCGCCGCGCCGACCGAGCGGGCCG
>NZ_JBEYYT010000458.1:0-7250 GCF_040645715.1 Spirillospora sp. NPDC046719
AGGCTCCGCGACCTGGCGTAGGCGGAGTGGATCGTGGTGAGGGCGGGGGTCCGCGGCGCGCCCGGCGTGTGGAGGACGAAGCCGGGCGGCACCCGGGTGTCCACCACGATCGCGGCGTGGTCGGCGAGCGTCGTCGCGGCCCGGGCGGCGGCGCCGCTCGCGGCGCGGGCCGAGGTCACCGCGACCACCGGGACGTCCCGGGCCGCGCACTCCGCGGCGATCTCCACCGGGTACGGGTTGCGGCCGCTGGTGGAGAACACCACCGCGACGTCCGGCGGGCCGGGCGCGGCCTCCTTGACGACGGCGCGGCCGACGCCGGCGCGCCGCTCGGCGCGGGTGCTGCGCACGGCGTCGTCCAGCGGGAGCACGTCCGGCGCCCAGATCGGGCGGACCGCGGCGAGCCCGCCGGCCCGGTAGAACGTCTCGCACACCATCACCAGCGAGTGCCCGGCCCCCGCGACGTGCACGATCCCGCCCGCCTGGACCGCGTCGAGCAGCAGCGCCGCCGCCGCGCCGATCGCCTCGCCGGACGCGGCGTCGAGGTCGTCGAGCAGGGCCCGCACCCGGCCGGGGAGCCGCTGCCGGGCGGCGTCAGGCATCGGGCACGGCCTCCTTGAGCGCGCCGGCCAGCTCCTCCCGGCCGGGCGCGGCGCGCAGCCGGTCGGCGAGCCCGCCCGACAGCGACCGGGCCAGCGCGGCGAGCGTGCCGACGTGCGCGTCCGGGTCCGGGGTGCAGAACGCGAGCAGGAGGTCCACCGGGTCGTTGTCGGGATGCCCGAACTCCACCGGCGCGGCCAGCCGGGTCACCCCGACGCCGACGGCCAGCCCGCCGTCCTCGGGACGGGCGTGGACGAGCGCGAGGCCCTTCGTCAGCACGATGTACGGGCCGTTCTCCTCGACCACCCGCTCGCACGCCGCCGGGTAGCCCTCGCCCGCGGCGCCCGCGGCGACCAGCGCGGACGCGGCCTCCCGGACGGCCCCCCGCCAGTCCCGCGCGGCGACGTCGTCGTTCGCGGCGATGACGGTCACGGCAGCCACCCCTGCTCGGTCAGCCGCTCCTTCAGCTGCGCGGCCAGGCCGTCCTTGTCGAGGAAGTCGCTGATCGTGATGACGACCGGCGCGAGGTCGGCGATCTCGCCGGTGTGCATGCCCTGCCCGATCACCACGTCCGGGGACATGCCCCGCGCGGACGACACGTCGGTGTTCTCCACCCGGGCGTCCACGCCGAGCGAGCCCAGCGCGTCCTCGGCGGTCATCTTCAGCATCAGGCTGGAGCCCATGCCGACCCCGCATACCGCGAGGACCTCCAGCCGCCTGTCCAGTGCCATGTCGGTTCCCTCCGTTGTGCGTCGTTCAAGCCTTGGCGGGTGCCGCGCCGGCGGCCTCGGGCTCGCCCTCGGCGACGGCGCGGCGCCTGTCGGCGCGGCCGAGCAGGACCAGCGTCACCACCGTCGCGGCGAGCGCGATGACGGGCACCAGCCAGACCGTCCCCTTGCCGATGACCGGGTCCGCCGCCTTCAGCAGCCAGCCGATCGCGTACCAGTCGGGGTCGGCGAGGGTGGACAGCTCCGGCGCCGTCCGCTCGTACAGCCCCCAGGTGAAGCCCTGTCCGACCGCGAGGATCAGGCCGGAGACCACGCCGCCGAGGACGGCGCCCCGCCAGCCCGCCACCACGTTGCCGAACAGCCCGGCCGCGCCGCCGACGAAGAACAGCATGATCATCGGCGGGGCGAGGGTGAACCAGCCGGCCGCCGCGGAGACCGCGAGGCAGGCCAGGAACACCACCGTGGACGTCACGAACCCGAGCATGACCGCGGTCGGCGCGACGGGGAAGACGGTCGGCGCGTCCAGCGCGGGCCGGGTGCCGGGGATGACCCGGTCGCTGAAGCCCTTGAACGCCGGGACGATCTCGCCGAGGAACATCCGGACCCCGTACAGCAGGATCGCGATGCCGCCCGCGAACCGCAGCCCGACCAGCAGTCCCCACACCCACGGGGACAGCTTGTCGTCCATCTCGGCGGCGGCCTTGGCCACCACGCCGTGGTCGGCGAACGCGACCCCGAGCAGCATGATCACCGAGATGATCAGCGCGGTGCTGATGTTGACGTCCTTGAAGAACGACAGCTGCCGGGGCAGCGTGAGCTTCTCGGTGTCGTGCTTCTCGCGGCTGCCGAGCGGGCGGGCGGCGTAGCCGGTGACGAGGCAGGCCAGTGAGCTGGTGTGCGCGTACCCGAACCGGTCGTCCGGCATCACGCGGCGCATGAGCGGCCGCATCCACAGCGGCTGCAGCGTCCAGTACGCGGCGACGAACCCGGCGCCGCACAGCACCAGCGTGAGCTGGTTCGCGCCGGGCGCGATCGTCACGAGCGACGCCACCGTCACCGTGCTGATCCAGAACATCAGGTGGCCGGTCAGGTACAGGTACCGCGCGGCGGGGAAGAGCCGCACGATCAGCACGTGCACGAGGAACGCCACCGTGATCACCAGCGCGATCGTCCCGCCCTGCTTCGACAGGAAGTCGGTGAGCGAGTGGTCGGCGTGCGGCGGCGTCGTGCCCATCGCGCTCGCCAGCACCGTCTGGAAGCTGGCGAGCCCGCCGGTGAACACGTCGACGCCGATGAACAGGATCACCACGCCGATCGTGGCGCGCAGCGCGCCCGCGACGACGTCCTCCGCCCGCTTGCGCTGCAGGATCAGCCCGGTGAGCGTGATGAGCCCGATCAGGATCGGGACCTGGCCGAAGACGTTGTTCGCCAGGAACGTGAGGATGTCCTTGATGACGCCCATGGTGAAGTCGCCTCACTTCTCAGGGGTGGTTCGTGCGCTGCGGCCCCCGCCAGCGCTGGTGGACGGTCGTGCCCCGGGCGCGCGCATGACGCGTGCCGGCGGAGCGGTCAGTGGGACGGCGGGCGGAGGTCGAGTTCGAGGCGGTACCGGTCGCCCCGGTAGAGCGACCGGACGTACTCCAGCGGCCGGCCGTCCTCGTCCCGCGTCACCCGCTCGAACAGGAACGCCGGGGTGTGCACCGGGACGTCCAGCTCGGCGGCCTCCTCCGGGGTGGTGACGGTCGGCTCGATCGTCTCGGTGCCCGACGCGATCACGATGCCGGCGCCGCGCAGCAGGTCGTAGAACGAGCGGCCCTCCAGGACGTCCCTGCGCAGCCCGGGCATGAGCGCCCGGGGCAGGTAGAGCGTCTCGATGGCCATCGCGGCGCCGTCCGCCAGCCGCAGCCGCCGAATGGTAAAGACCTCTTCGGTCGGCGGAAGGGCCAGCCGCCTGCCGATCCGCGCCCCCGCGGTCTCCGTGCGGAACGACAGCACGCGGCCGCCCGGCTTCATCCCCCGGCGGATCATGTCCTCGGTGAAGGAGGTCATGGTGAGCGGCACCGCGATCCGCGGTTCGGCCACGTAGGTGCCGCTTCCGTGCCGCCGTTCGAGCAGCCCTTCGGCGACGAGGCCGTCCACGGCCTGCCGTAACGTGGGCCGGGAGACGCCGAGCTCGTCGACCAGCCGGCGTTCGGACGGCAGCGCGTCACCGGGCTCCAGGTCCTCGAGCATGGCGAGCAGCTCGCGGCGGACCGCCTGCCGCTTCGTGTTCCCGTTACGGCCCTCACCGCCAGTCCGCACGCCTTCACCCCTCCATGGAGCCGATCCCGTCGCCGCACACGCTACGTCCCGTTATGCCGACTGGTCAATACCACTTTGTCGATGTTTGCCATGGCGGCGGGCGCGTCCCCGGCCTACCGTCACCGAAGATCGTCCTGGAACCGGCCGAGCGCCGCGCCCCGCGGCGCGGCGAGGGAGGCGGCGATATGAAGCGGCGTGTACGCGCGGGCCTGGCGCTCGCGGTTCCGCTCGTCCTGTCCGCGACGGCGGGCACGGCGGGCACGGCGGCGGCCGGGACGGGCGGCGGGCCGCCGGGCGCTCGGCCCGGCTGGCGGCTCGTCGCGGCCGAGCCGTTCGACCGGCGCCTGGACGACGCGCGCGTGCCGTGGCGGCCCGACGACGACGGCCCCGCGAGCCCCTACGACGTCGACATGTACGACAACGACGGCGCGTACTTCGCCACGGTCGGCGGCCCGGCGTTCCGGACGCGGCTCGCCGCGGTCCGGACGTACCGCAAGTCCTTCGCGTTCGGCCGGCGCGGGTGGCTCACCGCCGAACTCGCCGCGCGCGACGCCGACGGGGACGGCAGGCCCGACCGCCCGCCGACCCTCACCTCGCGGCGCGGCGCCGCCGACCTCGACGAGCCCGACTATCGCGGCGGCGTCGTCATCCGCTCGACGCGGGACCTGCCCGCGGAGTACCGCGTGGAGATGACGCTGCGCGGCCTGGACTTCGGCGGCGAGCGCGACGGCTCCTGGGACTACCCCGACGGCCGGATCAACGGCTATGCGCCCGGCGGCTGCAAGACCGTCTTCCCGTGGGCGTCCGGCGGCGACTTCTCCAGGCCCGAATGCGCGTGGGCGGACGCGCGGACCGACTCCAACGGCTTCTACTACATGTCGATCATGGATTACCGGCGGGTGGCGCCGCACAACAACGTCTTCGTCCACGGTCACCGGAAAGTGGCCATGGACGGCTACAACAGGTACAAGTACACGGGTACGGGCCTGAAGTACTGCAACCCGGCGACGAAGCAGTACGAGCCCTATTCCGCCGGGACCGGAAACGGCGTGAACGCGATATTCATGACCGACGACCGCAGGTATCCGGCCATGCCCGGGACCGAGTACCTGATGCAGAGCGAATGCGGTCTCGCCAAGGGCGGCGCGATCGTCTCGACGGTCGACCTGCGGCCGGAACTGCTGCCCGAGAACCCGTACACGTTCGCGATCGAACGCCGGGGCGGTGCGTACACGATGGAGATGTCGGGAGTGTTCGCCCACGTGGGCCGGGCGACGTACCGGTACACGCGCGCGTTCGTGCAGGACGGCGAGCCGATCTGGCACTACAACCAGAAGCCCGGCGAGTACGACGGCCGCTACGACGCCGACTGGACCTGGAAGGGCCCCGGGGGCACTCTCGTCGACCGCCATACGTGGCCGGCCGGGTCGGCCTATCCCGACCGGTTCATGATCGGCGACCCGCACATGAACTTCTACGAGGGCGCCGCCCGCGTCGACGACATCCGCCTCTACGTCCCCCGGTGACGCGGCGCCCGCAGGGCGTCGAGGGTGCGATCCTGCGCCCGGGGTCCGTCACCTGCTCGTGACTGTTCCGTGACTGTATGATTACTGAGTGTAGTAAGGGGGAATGTCGTCGCTCAGTGGAAATGCCCGCTGAGGAGGGGAAATGGCAGATCCGGCCGGCGGCCCTTCGACCGCGCGTGGCGTCCTCCTTGACTCGTTCAAGGGCGCCACGGACGACGCCAAGCTCACCCAGGCCCTGTCCTACGTCTCCCAGCAGACCTGCAAGCCCGCGATCGTGCTGGGGCAGCGCTCGATGGAGTTCAAGCGGCCCCGCCAGGTCTTCGACGGGCTCGCCTTCACGGGCCTGATCAGCGGCAACGAGTTCCACTACAACCAGCGCGTGAAGATCAGCGTGCCGGGTTCCGGATGGCTGACCCTGCCGAAGGGGCGAACGCGCGGGATCTACGTCGGCAACCTGAGTTTCGAGGGCGATTCGGGAACCGCCTTCTTCGCCGACCAGGCCGACGGCGGGTCGGTGCTCTGGGCCTCGCATTTCGAGAACCTCGCGTTCAACCTTTTCAGGCACGTCATGTGGGGGGCGCACACCGCGGTCACCTTCTCGGGCTTCTGGGACGTCAACAACAGCTACGACACGCCGTTCAAGCTCTGGGGCTCGGACAACAGCTACTGGACGGACGGAATGCTGATCGACTCCCCGAGGATGGGCCCCGGCGACCGCTACCACGTGTGGCTGCCGAACGTCAGCAAGACCGTCGTCGGCCCGGTCTTCGCCACGGCCAGGGCCAACGTGTGCGCGCTCCGCCTCGACGGCGGCCGCGGCGTGGTCCTGAACGGCGCCCGGTTCGACGCGCAGGCGCAGGCGGGCCATCCCACCTCGGGCAGCCAGCTCCTCATCACCGGCGGCAGGTTCGTGCGGGTCCGCGACTGCTGGTTCTACGGCGGCATGGCCGACCCGGGCGCGGCCGGCCATTCCCAGCCCGCCCACGACAGGGGCATCGTGACCGTCACCGGCGGGGCGGGCATCGTCCTCGACGGGCTCATGTTCAGCGACGGCGACGGCGTCCAGCCCGACGCCACCAGGCCCGGCACCCCCCACGTCCACATCGGCGGCGGGACCGGGATCCGGATCCGCGACCTCCAGGCGAGCGGCGCGCCGGTCGTCCGGCGCGCGTCCTCGGTGCCCGCCTCGGCCATCGTCACCGACCCCGACGTGCCGGTGTCCGTCGGCTGACCTGCGGCACCGCCCGTTCCCCCGTCCCTGCGGGGCCGCCGCGGCCCCTGGGGGTGGGCGATCATTCGCCCGCCGTTCGGCTGCGCGCCCCGTCGACGCCATTCGCGATCTCTAAGTTCCTGCGGCGGCGTCTAAGTGGGGAACTGGCATGCGCAGAAGCAGGGTCGTCCGGGCTCGCGGCATCACGAAGTCGTTCGGCGAGGTGGTGGCGCTCGACGACGTCGATCTGGAGGTCGACCGCGGGCAGGTGCACGGCCTGGTCGGCCCGAACGGCGCGGGCAAGACGACGCTGCTCGGCCTGCTGCTCGGCCTGGCCGTCCCGGACCGCGGCCGCCTCGAGATCCTGGGGACGCCGGTCGGGCGGACGCTCGCCGTCCCCGACGGCGTCGCGGGCTTCGTGGACGGGCCCGGGCTCTACCCCTCGCTCACCGCGCGGCAGAACCTCGCCGCCCTGGCGCGGCTGCGCGGGCACGACCCCGCCGCCGGCGTCGGCGCCGCGCTGGAGCGGGTGGGGCTGACCGACGTCGCGGACGACCGGGTCCGCGGCTTCTCGCCGGGGATGCGGCAGCGGCTCGGGCTGGCCGCCGTGCTGCTCACCCGGCCGCGGCTGCTCGTCATCGACGAGCCCGCCAACGGCCTGGACCCGGCGGGCAAGCGGCACGTCCACCGGGTCATCACCGAGCTCGCCGCCGACGGTGCCGCGATCGTCATGTCCAGCCACCGGATGGACGACCTCGCCGCGCTCTGCCCGGAGGTCACCATCCTCTCGACCGGGCGGGTCGTGTTCTCCGGGCCGGTGAGGAAGCTCGCCGCCGAGGTCGGCGACCTCGACCACCGGTTGCTGACCTCCGATCCGCCGGCCGCCCG
>NZ_JBEYYT010000459.1:0-7246 GCF_040645715.1 Spirillospora sp. NPDC046719
CTGTACGACCTCGGCCGCCGCGCCCTGCGCGCCGGATCCGCGGCGGGCCTCAGCGGGCTGCGGGAGCTGGCCGGCCTCGCGCTGCTCACCGTCACCGAGGCGGAGCCCGAGCTCGGCGGGCTGCTCGCGGACGGGCTGCTCGGCGGCCTCGACCGCGACGACCCGTTCCACCGGGAGCTCGCCGGGACCGCGCTCGCCTACCTCGACCACGGCAGCCGGATCGAGCCGACCGCCGCGGCCCTGCACGTCCACGGCAACACGGTGAAGTACCGGGTGCGGCGGTTCCAGGAGCTGACCGGCCGCGCGCTGCTCGACCCGTCCGGCGGCGCGGCGGTGGAGCGGACGGCGCACTGGTGGTGGGCGCTGCGCCGCTGGCTCGCGGCGCCGGGCGCGTGACCGGCCGTCGGTGCCGGGTGATGGGATGGACGCGGCGCCCCGGGGCGGGGCGTCCCGGAGACAGAACGGGGGAGCAGTGACCGCACCGCGGATCAGCACGGTGATGTGGCCGATGCAGTCCTGGCCGGAGGCCGGCGAGCTGTGGCGGCGCGCCGAGGAGCTCGGGTTCCACCACGCCTGGGTCTACGACCACCTGGCCTGGCGCGGGACGGCGCCCTGGTACGACGCCTACACCACGATGGCCGCCGCGGCGGCCGTCACCTCGCGGGTCCGGCTCGGCACGCTGGTCACCTCGCCGAACTTCCGGCACCCGGTGCCGACCGCGCACGCGATCCGGACGATCGACCACGTCAGCGGCGGCCGGCTCACCGTCGGGATCGGCTCCGGCGGGACGAACCGGCGGTCCGACGCCGGCGTCCTCGGCGGCGGCGACTGGACGCCGCGCGAGCGCGCGGACCGGTTCGCCGAGTGGGTGGACCTGCTCGACCGGGTGCTGCGCGGCCCCGAGACCACCGGCGAGGGCGCCTACTACAGCGCGCTGGACGTGGTGTCGGACCCCGGCTGCGTCCAGCGGCCCCGGGTCCCGTTCGTGATCGCCGGTGACGGGCCGCGCGGCATGCGGCTCGCCGCCCGGTACGGCTCCGGCTGGGTGACCAGCCCGCACGGCGACGGGCGCGAGCCGCTGGACGTGGTCCGCGAGCGGCTGGCCAGGTTCGGCGAGGCGTGCGAGGCGGAGGGCCGCGCCCCGGCCGACCGGATCCTGCTGACCGGGTTCAGCGGCGAGCCGTGGCTCGCGTCGGCCGGCGCGTTCGCCGACCTCGCGGGCCGGTACGCCGAGCTCGGCATCACCGAGATCGCGCTGCACTGGCCGCGTCCGGGCACCCCGTGGGACGCCGACATGAAGGTGTTCGAGGAGGTCGCCGCGCAGGGCCGGTGAGCCTTGGGGCCGGGCCGGGCCGGGACGGGGCCGGGAAACGGGCGGGAACGGGCGGGGACGCGGGCCGGGCCGCCGGGCCCGGCCCGGAAGCGCCCGGTTAGACTCCTGCGATGCCGTACGTCCTGCTGGCCCTCGCGATCGCCTTCGAGGTCACCGCCACGCTCGCGATGCGCGCCTCGGAGGGGATGACCAGGCTCGGGCCGTCCGTGCTGGTGGTCGCCGGCTACCTGATCTCGTTCGCGTTCATGGCCAAGGCGCTCACCTCGCTGAACGTCGGGCCGGTCTACGCGATCTGGTCGGCGCTCGGCACCATCGGGGCCTTCGCCGGCGGCGTCGTGCTGTTCGGCGAGCAGGTCAGGCCGCTGACGATCGCCGGCGCGGTCATCATCGTCCTCGGCGTCGTCGTGATGAACCTCGGCGGCGGAGTGAGCCGGGGCTAGGCTCCGGCGCGCGCTCCGGGCCCGCGGCGACCGCGCGCCGCGCGCCGGAACGGCGGGTGTACTCCTGGCCGAGCGCGAACAGGAGCCAGGTCAGCGCGGTGGCGTCGTCCACGATCCCGACCGGCAGGAACACGTCCGGGATCAGGTCGACAGGCGACACGATGTACACCACCGCGAGGACCATCGCGACGATCTTGCCGGTGGACGTCCGGTAGTACGCCTGCGCGCCGCCGGCCACCGGGCCGAGGCGCCGCCTGCGGCGCAGCCGCAGGATCCCCGCGACCAGCAGCACCGCTCCGGCGGACAGCGCGACGGCGCCCGCGAGCGTCAGGTCGACGCCGGCGAAACGTCCGCCGGCGGTGAGGACGGTGATGCCGCCCGCGACGAGCAGCACCGCTCCGAACCAGGCCATCGTGCACCTCCGGGGGGAGTCGTCTGCGGTATTGCCGTTCAGGCGCGTTCCATTCGCCGGGACGCGCGGGCGCGGGTCAGGCGGGCTCGGCGGCGGTGGTGGTCCGCTGTTCCTCCAGCATGCCGCCGAGCAGCTGCGACGGCGTGCAGCCCGCCAGCGCGCGGAACTCCCGGTTCAGGTGCGCCTGGTCGTAGTAGCCGCAGGCCGCCGCGGCCTCGGCCGGTCCGAGGCCGCCGTCCGACAGCAGCCCGATGGCGCGCCGGAACCGCAGGACCCGGCCCATCACCTTCGGCGGCAGCCCGGCCTGCTCGGTGAACCGCTGGGTGAGGTGCCGGCGGCTCCAGCCCACCTCCTCGGCGAGCCGCGCGACCCCGACCGCGCCGCCGGTGCCGTCGAGCAGCCGCCACGCCCGCGCGACCTCCGGGGCCGGGACGGGGCCGATCTCCAGCCGGCGCAGCAGGAACGCGTCCATCAGGTCGAACCGGGCCGCCCAGGACGGCGTCTCCGCGAGCCGCTCGACGAGCTCCGCCGCGCCCGCCCCGAGCACGTCCGGCAGCTCGGCGGCCGCGTTGGTGATCCGGGCCATCGGCACGCCGAGCAGCGTGTACGCGCCGAGCGGCGTGACGTCGAGCTGGATGCCGTGCTGCCCGCCCGGGGTGGTGTACTCCCCGTGGCCGTCGTGCATGCCCGCGACGAACGACCCGTACTCGGTGCCGGCGTCGGACGGCGTCGCCAGCCGCATCGGCGGGCCGAGGTTGACGATGACGACGGCGCCGCGGGTCGGGAGCGTCCGCATCCGGGCCGGGACGGCCACGGGCTCGAAGTACCCCTGGTAGGCGCGCAGGAGGGGGCGCAGCGCGCGGTGCGGCGGCCCGCTCGCCTCCAGCCAGCCTCCCCGGTCGCGGATCACGACCGGCCTGTCGACCATGCCCCCACTACTACCACCGGCCTCCGACATCGCGCCGACGCCCGGGGGCATCGCGACGGCGCCCGGGGCATCGCGACGGCGCGGGGAGATCGCCACCGCGCCCGGGCGGGGTCACTCGTACATCTGCCCGCACACCGCGATCCGGGCGAGGTCGCCCCAGGTCATCGTGGTGATCTCGCGGACGTAGGAGCGGGCGGGGGGCTCGCCGGCCGGGGTGGGCACCGGCACCCGCGCGCCGTCCGCCGCGTCCCAGCCGCCGAGGCTCCCGGCGACCGCGCACTCCAGGTACGTCGCCGGGTCGAAGTTGTACCAGCGGGCCGGGGTCGCGCGGGCGCCCGAGCCGGCCGGGCGGGGCGCGTCGACGCCGAACCGCGCCTGCGGCCCCGGCGGGCTGGCGAGGAAGTCCTCCAGGTCGGCGACCTGGGACAGCACGACCCGCTCCCAGTCGGCGTACCCGTCCGGCTCGTCACCGGGCAGCGACAGGTCCTTGGCGCTCCACGCCGGGTCGTAGGGGGCGGGCGGCGTGGTGGACGCGGCGGCGAACATCGCGGCGACGTCGTCGGGTCCGAGGCGCTCGTTGTCGCGCAGCGGAGCCGACACCTTCCACAGCGCGCGCAGGAACGCCGACAGCGACCACGAGGCCGCGCGGGCCTCCTGGCCGAGGTGCAGGAAGATCAGGTAGAGGTCGCGGTTGGTCCGGACGGACGGGCCAGGCGGCCCCTCCACCCAGTACGCCTGCTTGTGCGGGACGCCGCACTCCAGGGCCAGGACCTGCGCGAGCGCCGAGACCCGGGAGTCGTGCGCGGCCACATGGAACTTGTTGCCGAGGTCGTCCTGGCGGATGACGTCCCATGTCTGCATCCGGCTCCTCCACGGTCGGCGGTGCGGTACCGAGGGCCCCCGCTCAGAAAGTGTCCCATTCCGGGACCGGACCGCCAGTAGTGGTGATGTCACTTTCCGGACTCGAAGTCGTGACTTTCCGCACATGTCGATCGGGGGCGGGAACGCCTGGGGAAGACCGCCGGTGAGGGCCTTCAGGAGGGCGCCGGACGAGGGGGCCGGCGGGCGTTCCCGCGGGCCCCCTCGCGCCGTCCGCTCAGTGCTTCGAGCGGTGGATCACCTGCATCTCGGTGAAGCCGTACAGGCCCCACGGGCCGTTCTCGACGCCGACGCCGCTCCACTTGAAGCCGCCGAACGGCTGGTGCGGCGCGAGCGCGAGGTGGGTGTTCACCCAGGCGGTGCCGCACTCCAGCTCCGCCGCGACCTCCGCGGCGCGGTCGGCGTCGGCGCTCCACACCGAGCCGGACAGCCCGAAGTGCGTGCCGTTCGCGCGGGCGAGCGCCTCGTCCAGGTCGGTGTACTTGATGATCGGCAGCGCGGGGCCGAACTGCTCCTCGTCCACGATCCGGGCGCCGTCGGCGATGTCGGCGAGGATCGTCGGCTCGAAGAAGTAGCCGGGGCCGTCGATCGGCCGGCCGCCGGCCGCGGCGCGGGCGCCGCCGGCGAGGGCGTCCGCGACCAGCTCGCTGACCCGCTCGTACTGCGGCCTGTTGTTGATGGGCCCGTACTGGACGCCCTCCTGCATGCCGTCGCCGACCCTGGCGGCCTTCGCCTGCTCGGCCAGCGCGTCCACCACGTCGCCGTACAGCGCCTCAGGCACGTACACCCGCTTGATCGCCGAGCAGACCTGGCCGTTGTTCTGGAACGCGCCGCCGAACAGCTTCGGCGCGACCGCCGCCGGATCGGCGTCGTCCAGCAGGATCGCCGGGTCGTTGCCGCCGAGCTCCAGGGTGACCCGCTTGAGGCCCGGGGCGGCGGCCGCGGCGACCCGCTTGCCGGTGGCCACGCTGCCGGTGAAGCTGATCTTGCGGGGCACCTCGTGCGCGGTCATCCAGGCGCCCAGCTCGTCGCCGCCGGTGACGACGTTGAGCACGCCCGGCGGCAGCACGTCGCGCAGCACCTCGCCGAGCTTCAGGCTGGACAGCGGCGTGAACGGGGACGGCTTGAGCACCATCGTGTTGCCCGCCAGCAGCGCGGGCGCGATCTTCCACACGGCCAGCAGCAGCGGGAAGTTCCACGGGGTGATGGCGGCGACGACGCCCATCGGGCGGCGGACGACCTCGACCACGGCGTTGTCGTCGTCCTGGATGACCTCGCGGGGCAGGTCCAGCTCGGCGAAGTACTTCAGCCACACCCCGGCGCCGACGACCTCCATCGTCGCGTCGGCGAGCGGCTTGCCCTGCTCGAGGGTGAGGATGCGGCCGATCTCCTCGGAGCGGGCGAACATGACGTCGGCCGCGGCCAGCAGCGCCTTGCGCCGGGCCGACTCGTCGCGGCGCCACGCGGGGTAGGCCGCCTGGGCGGCGGCCATCGCCGCGTCCAGCTGCTCGCGGGAGGCGTCGGGCGCCCGCTCGGCCACCTCGCCGGTCGCCGGGTTGATCACTCCGAAGGTGGCGGGCGCGTCCACCGCCGCGCCGTCGATGGTCATCGCGAAGTTCTCGGACACCGTTGCTCCTCCGCTCGGGTGGGGGTGTAACCGAATGACGTTCAGTATTCACCGTGGACCGCCCTCTTGACGAGCGCCCTCTTGACGGGCGCCGCCCGCGGCGGATGATCGGCTCATGCGATCACGTCTCACCGCGGTGTTCGCCCTGAGCCTCGCCCTCGCCGCGTCCGGCGGGGCGCCGGCGGCCGCCGCCACCGCGCACGCGACCACCTCCGCCCGAGCGCCCGGGCTGGAGGATCCCCATCCGTGCGCGGGCCCGGCGGGGTACACCTGCTCGACGCTGACCGTCCCGCTCGACCACCGGGACCCCGCCAAGGGAACGCTCAAGCTCCAGGTGGCCACCGGGGACAACGTGGCCGCGCCCAAGGGAGTCCTGCTGTTCCTGACCGGCGGGCCGGGGCAGCCCGGCGTGCCGTTCATCTCCCGCATGGCTGAGCAGAGGCTCCCGGAATTGGCGAAGAACTACCGCTTCGTCACCATCGACCAGCGCGGCACCGGCGAGTACGGCGCCATCGACTGCCCGAAACTCCAGGCCGAGGTCGGCAGCAGCGACATCGAGCCGCCCAGCCCCGGCGCCGTCCGCGAATGCGCCTCCCTCCTCGGCGACCGGCGCAGCTACTACACGACCGAGCAGACCGTGGGCGACCTCGACCTGCTGCGCCGCGCGCTCGGCGCCCGCACGATGGTCCTGGACGGCGTCTCCTACGGCACCATGACCGCCGCCAGCTACGCCGTGGCGCACCCGCGCAACGTGGGCAAGGTCGTCCTTGACTCGGTGCTGCCGCACGTCGACCCGCAGAACGACGACATGCTGTACCTCACCGGCCTGCGCGCGACGGCGCGCGTGCTCCGCGACGCCTGCGAGACGGCACCGGCCTGCGGGTTCGACCCCGCGCAGGACCTCGCCTGGCTCGCCCGGCACCGCTCCGACCACGTCCTGATCTGGGACATGCTCGTCAGCTACGAGTTCCTCGACCCCACCTACCGGGACCCCGACCCGGGCGGCCTCCCCGCCGGGTCCGGCGACGTCGTCACCGCGCTCCACCAGGCCCGGCACGGCGACCCGGCACGGCTGGACGCGCTGCTCCGGATGATGGACTCGGGCGGCGACCCGGTCGCCGGGTACAGCTCCGGGCTGCACATCGCCACCATCTGCGGCGACGGCCACTTCCCGTGGGGCACCTCCGAGGCGCCGCAGGCGGGGCGCGAGGCCGCCCTGCAGCGCGTCCGGCGGACCCTGCCCGCCTCCGCCACCTGGCCGTTCACCGCGGACACCGCCGTGGGCGACGGGTTCGTCCAGGAGTGCCGGAACTGGCCCTGGGCCCGCCACACCGCCGAGCCCGCGCAGGACCGGCTCCCCGCCGTCCCGATCCTGCTCCTGAACGGCGACCGCGACCTGTCGACGCCGCTGGAGTGGGCCCGCGAGGAACTCCGCCGCGCCCCGCTCGGCCGGCTCGTCGTGGTGAAGGGGGCCTCGCACTCCATCCAGAACCGCGAGCGCGGCACGCAGGGCCGCGAGGCCGTCTACCGGTTCCTCAACGGCTGACCACCGGCCCCACGAGCCGACGCGGGCCCCCGGAGGCGGGGGCGCGGGGGGGGGTTTGTGGGGGCGGGGGGGGGGCCCCCG
>NZ_JBEYYT010000460.1:0-7239 GCF_040645715.1 Spirillospora sp. NPDC046719
GCCGGCGGCCGCGACCTCCGCCGGCGCCCGCCGACCCGACCCGCGCCGCGGCGGGCGTACCGCCTCCGACCTCCCATTCGTCCAAGACCCGCCGGGGAGGCGCGGCGGAGACTGGGCATGTCACCGGACGACCGAGGAGGACGACATGACCAGCGAGACCCGGCGGACCTTCTACCCGCTGATCGCCACCACCGACCCCGACAAGTCGATGGAGTGGCTGGAGAAGGCGTTCGGCTTCGTCCCGCACGACGTGCACAGGGACGACTCCGGCGCGATCGTCCACGCCGAGATGGGGTACGACACCGGGCTCTTCATGTTCGGCACCGGCGTGCGGGTCAAGGCGGCCGTGTACGTGGCGATCGACGACCCGGACGCCCACCACGCCCGCGCGAAGGCCGCCGGCGCCGAGATCATCCGCGAGCTCGCCGACACCGACTACGGCTCGCGCGACTACGCCGCCCGCGACCTGGACGGCAACGAGTGGTACTTCGGCACCTACCGCCCCTGACGCCGGAAATGGACGCGCCCGCCCTCGCTCCCCGGTGCTACGGTGCGGGGGCCGGCCGCGGGACTTCGGTGCGACTTCCGGAACCCGCCCTGTAAAGCGATGATTCGCTGTTCGCGCTCCCCTTCCCCGGCCGGCGCCCCCAAGCCCCCGGCCTGTGTTGGATCACGATGAGCGAGACGTTCGCGGACCTGATCGCCTGCGAGGACGCGCTGATGTTCGTCAACGCCGCGATCACCTCCACCGGCCAGCGGGAGTTCCACCACGCCCCCGGCGACCAGCGCCTCTCCCTGGAGTTCCTGCACGCCTACACGCTGGAGAACTACCGGGAGGTCTACGCCGCGGCGCTCGCGCTCGACGTCAACGACCACAACGCCGCGATCATCATCCGCAACCTGCTGGTGCGGGCGTCCGACGTCGGCGTGGAGCGGCGCCGCGCCGAAGGGCGGCTGATCGCGCGGCGGCTGGAGCTGATGCCGCGGCAGCGCGTGTACCGGCTGTTCCGCGAGCTGCGCCGGCTGAAGGTCAACAACCGGCGCACGCGCGCGATCATCCGCGGCTGGCTGGAGGCCCGCGCCGACCCCGCTTTCGACGCCGTCAAGTACCGCAACGGCGTCAAGACCGCCGTCCGCCACGTCCACGCCCAGCCCGGCGGCGAGCTCCGCGTCTTCCTGTTCGATCCGCTCCGGGCGAAGTCCTACGCCACGCCCATCCTTGAGCAGTGGCGGCGCGCGCACTACGAGAAGGCCGCGCTGTACGAGCTGCCCTACACCGTCGCGGAGGGGTTCGCGGCCAAGCACCGCGTGCCGCGCGAGGTGTTCCTGGAGCGCATCGCGCCCCGCATGACCAGGCTGGAGCGGCTGCGCCTGCAGGAGAACGCGCGCGAGGCCGGCGCTTCGGCCGTGGCCGCGGACCTGACCGCGATGCCGCTGACCCGCCTGGCGTCCTACGTGCTCGCGCTCCCGCTCGACGACCGCGCGGCGCGCCGCGCGGAACTGACCGGGGCGCTGCGGACCGCCGCCCGCCGCGTCGCCGGGCCGGCGCGCGGCTCGTGGGGCCGCGTCGCGGCGGTGCTGGACGACAGCCACTCCTCGGCCGGCTCCGGGCAGAAGCGCCGCCGGCCGCTCGCGGTCGCGCTCGCCGCCCACTACCTGCTGGAGGCGCTCGCCAAGGAGTACACGCCGCTGTGGACGTCGGGCCGCACCGACGAGCTGCTCGCCTACCCGTTCGGCCCGACGCCGCTGGGGGAGCGGATCATCGACGCGCTGGAGACCCGGCCCGACCGGCTCATCATCGTGTCCGACGGCTTCGACAACGCGCCGCCCGGCCTCGCCGCCGACGTCCTGCGCATCTGGCGGACGCGCCTCGACCCCGGGCACCGGCTGGCGCCCGGGCAGCGGGTCCTGATCGCCCACCTCAACCCGGTGTACGACGCGGACGACTTCGACGTGCGGCGGCTGTCCCCGGCCGTGCCGACCGCGGGCATCCGCGACGCGGAGGACCTGCCGACCCTGGTCGAGCTGGCCCGCTTCGCGGAGCGGCAGGTCGGCCTCGCGGGGCTGCGCGCCCACCTGGACGACCGGACCGCCCGGTTCCTGGGGGAGCGCGCATGACGTTCGCGCTGGAAGGGCTCGAGACGCGGCCCGCGCAGGTCTGGGGGTCCGTGCGGCTCGTCCCGCTCGTCCGGGACGAGCCCGTCCCGCACCTGCGGCTGCACCGCAAGGCCTACGAGGAGCCGGTGTCCGTCGTGGACGTCGGCGACGGGTCCGTCTACGTCTCGTTCGTCCCGCACGCGTTCGTGGCGACCTGGGACGACGGCGACCAGGCCCCGGCGGCCTCCTACGGGACGCGCCTGCTGGAGCGGGACACCGCGGCCGCTCCGCCGCGCATGCCCGTCCGCCTCACCCGGCGCATGGCGCGCAAGGCCGGGAAGGACCGCCTCCGGTTCCTGCCGCTGCACCTGGCCGTCGAGGGCTACCTCGCCCTGCATTTCGGCGGCCCGGAGATCCTCTGGGAGGAGTGGTCGAGGCGGGCGGTGGCGCGCGGCCTGTCGCCGCGCTGCGAGGAGAGCTACCTCGGGCTCCGGGTCCGCGGGCTGGGGGACGCGCTCCGGATCTTCGAGATCCATCCCGGGCAGTGCGGCGTGCTCGTCTACGTGGCCGACGCGCTGGCCAGCGCGTTCGTCACGCCGCATCCCGACGACTACCGCGCCCTGCACGCGACGCTGGTCGAGGACCTGTTCGGCGAGCTGATCTACAACTACGGGCTGCTCGGGGTCCCGGCGGGCGACCTGTCGGCGGGGATCGACGGCGCCGGGATCGCCTCGCTGCACGACCTGCGGGCCGCCGCGGCCCGGCGCCGGGACGAATGGGCCGCCTTCCATGACGAGGTCATGGCCGGCGACCTGTTCGACGAGGACGGCACCAGCCAGCGCGTGCAGCGCCTGCACGGGTTCGAGCTGTCGCGGTTCCTGCCGTCATTCGGGCTGCGCAAGGAGAACCACATCGGCGAGACGATCACCGGGGAGGACGGCCGCGTCGCCTACCTGAAGACGTACCGGCTCTCGGACTCGCAGGTGCGCCGCGGCCACCTGCTGACGCGCCTGGCCGCGCACGAGTGGCGGCTGGACGCGACGGCCGCCGCCCTCGGCATCGGCGAGGCGGCCCTGGCGCTGCGGCTGGAGCGGGCGGGCTTCGGCCACCTGCTGCGGCAGGACGTCCTCGACCACTACCGGGCCCAGGCGAGGCGCGGCGCGCCCGCCTGAGCCCGGTCTCCTCAGCCCTCGTCCGCCTGTGCCGCGCCCGTGCGGGTCGGGCGGGGCCGTGCCGTCAGCGCAGGCCGGCGAACAGGTCGTCCTCGTGGTCGGGGGCGGCGTCCACGCGGTTGAAGTGCCGGACGAACGTCTCGTTCGCGAAGACCATGTGCTGGACCTCCTCGGGCAGGCGCAGGAAGAAGATGTTCTCGCCCTGGCTCGCGTGCGCCTCCAGCGCCTTGACCTTGCGGGCGGCGTAGGGTGCGACGTCCACCACGCTGGTGATCATCTCGTCCGGGACGCCGAAGTCGTCCGGCGGTTCGAAGCCGACATCCACCCCGGCGGCCTTCGCGACCTCGAACATCTGCGCGATGCCGGACCGGGGGATCGCCGTGTAGTACAGCTTGTCGGGGATGCCGGTCTTCTCGGTGGCGGCGACGGCGATGCGGTGCGCCTGGATGTGGTCGGGGTGCCCGTACCCGCCGTTCTCGTCGTAGGTGACGACGACCTGCGGACGGTACCGCTCCATCAGCTCGGCCAGCCGCCCCGCGGACTCCTCCAGCGGGACGTTCGCGAACGCCCGCGGGTCCTCGTTGGTGGACCAGCCCTCCATGCCGGAGTCGCGGTAGCCGAGCAGCTCCAGGTGCTCGACCGCCAGGATCCCGGCGGACTCGCGGACCTCGGCCAGCCGCCGCCGCGCGACCTCCTCCGCGTCGTGGCCCGGCTCGCCCGGCTTCACGCCGCCGGAGTCGTCGCCCTGCTCGCCGTTGGTGCAGGTGACCAGCACCGTGCGGATCCCCTCGGCGGCGCAGCGCGCGAGCAGCCCGCCGGTGCTGAGGACCTCGTCGTCCGGGTGGGCGTGGACCGCCATCAGGGTGAGTTCGTGCTCCATTGCTCCGGGACTCCTCGGGGGCGCTCGTCCGACCCGGTCAACCCTACGCGGCGGCGGGTGAAGCAGATCACGTCTGCGACGTGGCCTCGGTCACCGAGAGATCGTCCATGGAGATCCGGTGGGCCGGCGGGTCGAACGGGAACAGCGAGGTGGTGTCCGTGCCGTCCACGACCAGCAGCTCGCCGGGTGCGAGGAGCCGCCAGCCGTCCGTGTCGTCCATCCGCTCGCTGGCCAGCACGTGGGCGACGGCCGGCTCGCGGTGCGCGGACACGTGCACGCGTCCGGGCTCGCGCTCGGACGCCATGTGGCGGGTCTCGCCCTTCTCGGCGAGGTCGTGCTTGAGCACCCACAGCTCGTGGGTGTCGGGATAGCGCAGCGCCCACAGCCGCCTCGACTCGGCGAGCAGCACGTTGAGCGCGAAGACCGGCACCTCGGCGGCGATCCGCCGGACCGCGGCGATCAGGCCGGCGATGGTGTCGCCGTGCCGCCGGATCTCCGCCGTGACGTAGGCGAAGACCAGCTCCGAGTCGGTCTGCCCGCTGACCAGCGCGAGGTCCACGTCGGTGAGCCAGGACCGGATCACGTCGAGGCCCCGGACCATCCCGTTGTGCGCGAACAGCCGGTCGTCCATCACGAACGGATGGGAGTTGTGCACGTCCGGCTTGCCCGTCGAGGCGTACCGGACGTGCGACATGAACGTGTGGGAGACGACGTCGCGGGCCTCGGCGCAGAAGTCGGCGTCCTCGTAGGCCGCGATGGGCGCCCGGTCGCGGACCGGCTCCTCGCCGAGCGAGAACCAGCCGAGGCCCGTCCCGTCGGGCATCCGGCGGCTCTGCGAGGACAGGCTGTCGGGGGCGTCCAGCAGCCAGAACCTGGCCTGCACGCGGGGCCCGCCGGTCGTCATCCCGAACAGTCGGCACATGCCCCCACGATGCCCGCCGCGCCGGGGCCGAACCCGGGCCCGCGGGGGAGGGATAGGGCAATATTAGAACGGGTCCGCCGGCCCGGGCGCCCCGCGGGACGACACCCCGCCCCCCGCGCCCAACCAGCCGACCACGAGCGCGGCGAGGATCACCGGGACGGCCAGCACGGTCTTGTGGCCCTCGCCGTCGTAGTCGAACCACATCAGCACGACGACCGCGGCGAGGAAGGCCAGCGTGACGATCTCGGTGACCGGCGAGCCCGGCAGCCGGTACGAGGGGCGGGACAGCGCGCCCGTGCGGGCCCGCCGCACGAACAGCAGGTGCGAGATCATGATCATCGCCCACGAGCCGAGGATGCCGATCGCCGCGAAGTTCAGCACGATCTCGAAGGCGTCCTTGGGGACCCAGGCGTTCAGCCCGACGCCCAGCACGCAGATCGCCGTGGTCATCAGGATGCCGCCGTAGGGCACCTGCGACCGGCTCATCGCCGTGGTGAACCGGGGCGCCGACCCGGAGGCGCCGAGCGAGCGCAGGATCCGGCCGGTGGAGTACAGCCCGGAGTTCAGGCTGGACAGCGCCGCGGTGAGCACGATGAGGTTCATCACGCCGCCCGCGGCGGGCACGCCGAGCTTGGACAGCACGGTGACGAAGGGGCTCTCGCCGTCCTTGTAGGCGCTCCACGGCAGCAGCATCGTGAGCAGCAGCACCGACCCCACGTAGAACACCAGGATCCGCCAGACGATCGAGTTGATCGCCTTCGGCATGACCTTCTCGGGGTTCTCGGTCTCCCCGGCCGCGACGCCGACCAGCTCGGTGGAGGCGTAGGCGAACACGACGCCCTGCACGACCACGAGCATCGGCAGCACGCCCTTGGGGAAGATGCCGCCGTGGTCGAAGATCGTCAGCGGCCCGGCGTCCTGCGCCCCGACCTTGTGGCCGGTCACGACCAGCACGATGCCGATGCACATGAACGCGACGAGCGCGCCGACCTTGACGATGGAGAACCAGAATTCCAGCTCGCCGAAGATCCGCACGGAGATCAGGTTGATCGTGACGACGACCGCCAGCGCGATCAGCGCGAGCACCCATTGCGGGATGCTCGTGAACGCCTTCCAGTAGTGGATGTAGAGCGCGATCGCCGTGATGTCGACGATGCCGGTCGTCGACCAGTTCAGGAAGTGCATCCAGCCCGCGACGAACGCGCCCTTCTCGCCCATGAACTCGCGCGAGTAGGAGACGAACGACCCCGACGAGGGGCGGTGCAGGACCAGTTCGCCGAGCGCCCGCACGACCATGAACGAGAAGAAACCGCAGACCGCGTAGGCGATGGCGAGGGACGGGCCGGCGCTGGCCAGCCGCCCGCCGGCGCCGAGGAACAGCCCGGTGCCGATGGCGCCGCCGATCGCGATCATGTTGACGTGGCGTGTCTTGAGGGACTTGCGGTAGCCGGCGTCGCCCGCGTCGACGTGCGACGGCTCGGCCGGTGCCGTCCTCAAATCCTGGTCGCTCACGCCTCGTTACCGCCTTTCCACGGGGTGTCGCCTCGATGGCCCGGTGCAGTTTCGGTCATGGAGCCAAAACTGTCAAAACGCTGCCCAAAATGACCTTGATGTAACATCCGTGCCGCATGCCGTAGGTTCTCGGGTATGGGGTCGCCGCTGGTGCTGCTGGACGTTGACGGAGTGCTCAATCCGTTCGAAAGGCCGCACCGGGGCTATCGCCGCCATCGCTGCTCGCCCAACGGCGTCACGTTCCGCCTGTGGCTGAACGCCGCGCACGGTCCGGCGCTGCTCGAGCTGGCCGAGTCGGCGGGCGCCGAGCTGGCCTGGGCGAGCTACTGGTGCGACAACGCCAACGAGTGGATCTCGCCGCGGGTCGGGCTGCCCCGGCTGCCGTTCGTGCCGATCCCGCGGTTCCCGGGCATCGAGGAGGGCCGCACCCTCGGCGCGTGGAAGGCCCGGCACGTCGCGGCATGGGTCGAGCGGAGGCCGTTCGTGTGGTTCGAGGACGAGCCCGACGCGACGGAGTGCATCGCCGCCGAGGAGGGCGTCGCCGACCATCTCCTCGTCTCCGTCGACCCCCTGGTGGGCCTCACCGACGACGATCTGGAGCGGGGCGCGGCGTGGCTGCGCGCCCTCGCCCGCTGATCGCGCCGGCCGGGCGGTGC
>NZ_JBEYYT010000461.1:0-7231 GCF_040645715.1 Spirillospora sp. NPDC046719
CTCGACGGTGTCGTCGAGGATGCGCTGGGCGAGGCCGACGCAGAGGGCGGCGATGCTGAGGCGCCCGTGGGCGAGGGACGCCATGGCGGTGCGGACCGAACATCGACCTGACCGCCCTCAACCAGGCCATCCCGCACCTGAGCGCCGACCTGCACCCGTCGGCGACGCAGATCCTGTGGATCGCCGACGCCTACGGGTTCGCGCTCGCCGGACTGCTGATCACCATGGGCGGGATCGGCGACCGGATCGGGCACAAGAAGCTGCTGCTGACGGGCACCGCGCTGTTCGCCGTCGCGTCCACCGTGACCGCGTACGCGCCGAGCGCCGAGCTGCTGATCGCCGCGCGGGCGCTGCTCGGCGTCGCCGGCGCGACGCTGATGCCGTCCGGGCTGTCGCTGATCCGCCGGGTGTTCAGCGACCCGAAGGAGCGGACGATGGCGATCGGGATCTTCAGCGGCGTCGGCGGCCTCGCCGTCGGCCTCGGGCCGGTCATCGGCGGCGCGCTGCTGGACCACTTCTGGTGGGGCTCGGTCTTCCTGATCAACGTGCCGATCATGGCCGTGGCGTTCCTCGCCGGCGCCTTCGTCCTGCCCGAGACGCGCTCCGCCGTCACCGGGCGGCTGGACCTCGTGAGCGTGCCGCTGTCGATCGCCGGCGTCCTCGGCCTGGTGTACGCGGTCAAGGAAGCGGCGGCGCACGGCGTGGACGAGCCCCGGGTGGCGGTCGCCGCGGTGGTCGGCGCCGTCGCGCTGGCCGCGTTCTGGATCCGGCAGACCCGGATCGCCGAGCCTCTGATCGACGTCCGGCTGTTCCGCCGCGCCGCGTTCTCCGGCTCCGTCGGCACCAACATGTTCGCGATGTTCGCCCTGGTCGCCCAGTCGCTGATCTTCTCGCTGTTCTTCCAGCTGGCGCTCGGCTGGTCGCCGCTGAAGGCCGGCCTCGCCGGGCTTCCGGGCGCCGCGGGCGCCATGGTCGGCGGCGCCGCCGTCGCCCCGCCGCTGATCAACGCCCTGGGCCGCGCCCGCGTCGTCGCGATCGGCATGCTGGTCGCCGCCGGCGGGTTCTCCCTCTTCGTCACCGTCGGCCTCGACAGCGGCTACTGGGTGATGCTGGCGGGGATGCTGATGTCCGGCATCGGGATGGGCATGGCGCTGACCACGACCGCCGACACCGTCCTCGCGTCGGTCCCGAAGGACCGCTCCGGCGCCGCGTCCGCGATCTCCGAGACGGCCACCGAGCTGGGCGGCGCCCTCGGCATGGCGATCCTCGGCAGCGTCCTGAACGCCGTCTACCGCGACTCCCTGCACCTTCCGGCGAACGTCCCCGCCCCCGCCGCGTCCGCGGCCCGCGACTCCCTCGCCGGCGCCTTCGAGGCCGCGTCCGCCCTGCCCGCCAGGGTCGCCGGCCCGCTCCTCGGCGCCGCCCGCGACGCCTTCGTGGACGGCATGCACGGCGCCCTGGTCTGCAGCGCGGGCCTCGCCGCCCTGGTCGCGGTCTTCGCCCTGGTCACCCTCCGCTCCGTCCCCAAGGTCATCCCCGACGACACCCCCGCCGAGCCCCCCGCCCCGGCCCCCGTCCAGAACACCCGGTGACCCATGCCGGCCCGTACGGCCCGGTCCCTCTCCAGGGGCCGGGCTTCCCCATTTGGGAAAAGTGATATCACTTTGCTATGTTGACGATACTCAAGGAGGAGGTGGCCGGCGTGGTGGACGCTGGGGCGAAGGTGGAGATGCCGCGGCCGCGGGTCGAGGAGCGGGCGGCGCGGGACCGCGGCGGGTGGCCGATGCTGGGGCTGGCCGTGGTCGTGGCGCTGGCGGGGGTCGCGGCGCTGGTGGCCGGGGTCAACGGGACGGGCGCGGCGTCGGTCGCCGGGGTCGCGGCGGGGATCGTGCTGATCATCGTCGGGATCGTGCTGGCGCTGGGGCTGACGCCGGTGGCGCCGGGCGAGGCTCGGGTGCTGCAGTTGCTGGGGCGGTACAAGGGGACGGTCCGCGAGGACGGGCTGCGGTGGGTGAACCCGCTGACGGACCGGCGGAAGGTGTCGACCCGGATCCGCAACCACGAGACGGGCCTGGCGAAGGTCAACGACCTGGACGGCAACCCGATCGAGATCTCGGCGGTGGTCGTGTGGCAGGTGCGCGACACCGCGCGGGCGGTGTTCGAGGTGGACGACTTCGTGGAGTTCGTGGCGTTCCAGACCGAGGCGGCCGTCCGGCACATCGCGGGCAGCTTCCCCTACGACGCGGCGGAGCGGACGTCGCTGCGCGACAACGCCGACGAGATCACCGGGCGGCTGTCGGAGGAGCTGCGGCAGCGGGTCGCCTCGGCGGGCGTGGACATCGTGGAGTCGCGGATCACCCGGCTGGCGTACGCGCCGGAGATCGCGCAGGCGATGCTGCGCCGGCAGCAGGCGGGCGCGGTCGTCGCGGCGCGGGAGCGGATCGTGGACGGGGCGGTCGGCATGGTGCAGCGGGCGCTGGACCGGCTGGACGAGGAGGACGTCGTGGAGCTGGACGAGGAGCGCAAGGCGGCGATGGTCAGCAACCTGCTGGTCGTGCTGTGCGCCGACCGGGACGCGCAGCCGGTGGTGAACACCGGCACGCTCTACCAGTAGCCGCGGGCAGTGGCGACCGAGCGCAAGAAGATCCTGCTGCGGCTCGACCCGGCGGTGCACGACGCGCTGGCGCGGTGGGCCGGGGACGAGCTGCGCAGCACGAACGCGCAGATCGAGTTCCTGCTGCGGCAGGCGCTGGCCGACGCCGGGCGGATGCCGGGGTCGGCGGGACGGATGCGGCGGCCGGGCCGGCCGCGCAAGGCGCCCGGCGAGCAGGGGGCGCCGGACGGGCAGGGGGCACCGGGCGAGCGGGGCTCGGGGCGGGGTGAAGGCGAGGGGTAGGGGATGGTCGAGGTTCCGGAGACGCTGCCGGCGAGGATGTACCTGCTGGCCTACGACCTGCGCAAGCAGCGGATGACGGCGCGGGGCGCGCGGCTCGGGTACGTGCTGCGGGGCGCGGCGCTGACCGAGCTGTTCCTGGACGGGCGGCTGGAGGAGCGGCGCGGCAGGCCGGTGCCGGGCACGCCCGGCGAGGACCCGTACGGGCTGGTGGCGCAGATCTCGGCGTCGAGGCCGCGGCCCTGGCACCACTGGGTGCGCAGGGAGGCCCGGTCCGCGGTCCGGACGGTGCGCGACGAGCTGGAGCGCGGCGGCTGGATCCGGGTGCGGGGGCGCCGGGTGCTGGGCGTGTTCCCGGCCGAGGAGGTCACCGTCCGGGACCCGCGGGTGGTGAAGCAGCTGTGGGGCGGGGCGTCGTCGGCGCTGCGGGGGCGTCCGGTGGCGCACGTGAACAGCTACGACGCGGCGGCGGTGGCGCTGGCGGCGGCGGGCGGGCTGAAGTCGGTGCTGCCGGGGTCCGAGCGGCGGCGGCACAGGCGGCGGATCGCGGAGCTGACGGCGCGGTCGGGCCCGGCGGCACCGGCGGTGAGCAAGGTGATCCGGTCGCAGCGGGCCGCGATGGCGGCGGGCGCCGCGTCGGCCGGCTCCTGACCCGGAACCGCGTTCACCTGCGGCGTGCCTCCCTGTCGAGGGCGGCACGCCGCACGTCGACGGTCACTCGATGACGAGCTCGACGGGGATGTTGCCGCGGGTGGCGTTGGAGTAGGGGCAGACCTGGTGGGCGCGCTCGACCAGCTCGCGGCCGTTCTCCAGGCCGTCGGGGAGCTCGACGCGCAGCACGACGCTGAGGCCGAAGCCCTTCTCGACGCTGCCGCCGATGCCGACCTCGGCGGTGACGGAGACGTCGCGGACGTCCTGGCGGGAGCCGCGGGCGACGGCGCCGAGGGCGCTGGCGAAGCAGGCGGCGTAGCCGGCGGCGAACAGCTGCTCGGGGTTGGTGCCGTCACCGCTGCCGCCCATCTCGCGCGGCGGGGCGAGGGTCAGGTCGAGGCGCCCGTCGGAGCTGACGGCGCGCCCCTCCCGCCCGTTGGCGGTGGCGACGGCGGTGTAGTGGGTGTCCATGCCGGTCCCTTCGATTGGTTGCCTCCAATTCAATTGGACACACTTAAAGTGGGTCCAGTGCGGAGACCTACAAACTTCCAAGGGTCGAACTTGTAACGGCCCACCACCGCCGGGGCGGGGGCGGGCGCCATAGCGTTCTCGGACATGGACCCCGAACGCGTTGTCTATCCCCTGATGAAGTACGTCGTTCTCGGACCCGCGATGCGGGTGGCCTTCCTCCCCCGGGTGAGCGGCCTGCGGAACGTCCCGCGGACGGGGCCGGTGATCCTGGCGGCCAACCACCTGGCGTTCATCGACTCGTTCGTGCTGCCGCTGATCGTGCCCCGGCGGGTCCACTTCCTGGGCAAGCACGAGTACTTCACCGGGACCGGCGTGAAGGGCCAGGCGACCGCGACGTTCTTCCGCGGCGTCGGCGCGATCGCGGTGGACCGGTCGGGCGGGCGGGCCGCGCTCGACGCGCTCGACACCTGCGCGTCCGTGCTGGAGCGCGGCGACGTCTTCGCGATCCACCCCGAGGGGACCCGGTCGCCGGACGGGCGGCTCTACCGGGGCCGGACGGGGGTGGCGCGGCTGGCGATGCGCACCGGCGCGCCCGTCGTGCCGGTGGCCATCAAGGGCACCGACCGGGTGCAGCCGCGCGGGCAGGTCGTCCCGAAGCCGGGCCGCATCGAGGTCCGGATCGGTGAGCCGATGCGGTTCGCGGGGCGCGACGCCGGGATGCCGCGCGGCAAGGTCGCCCGGGTCGTCACCGACGAGATCATGGAGGCGATCCAGAGCCTGTCGGGGCAGGAGTACGTGGACGACTACGCGCCGCGCCCCGCCGGCACCCCCTGAAAAACCGGTCGTGGCGCCGGCCCGGGCGCCGGTACGGTCCCGGTCCATGGACGAGCGGTTCGGACGGTACCTGAACGTCGTCGACGTCGAGGCGACGTGCTGGGAGCGCAAGGCGCCCGGGCAGGTGAACGAGATCATCGAGATCGGGCTGTGCGTCGTCGACCTGGAGGAGCGGCGGCGCGTCGCGAAGCACCGGATCCTGGTGCGGCCGGAGCGGTCGGCGGTCAGCGCGTTCTGCACCGAGCTGACCGGGCTGACCCAGGAGGAGGTCGACGGCGGCATCTCCTTCGCCGAGGCGTGCGCGCTGCTGGAGCGCGAGCACCGGTCGCATTACCGGGCCTGGGCGAGCTGGGGCGACTACGACCGCAAGCAGTTCGAGCAGCAGTGCGCCGGGGGCGTCCGGTACCCGTTCGGGCGGCGGCACACCAACGCCAAGGCCGCCTACTCCGCCGCGCACGGGCTGCCGCGCCGGCTGGGCATGGCGGGGGCGCTGCGGCACGCGGGGCTGCCGCTGGAGGGCCGGCACCACTCCGGCGCCGACGACGCGTGGAACATCGGCGCGCTCGTCCTCGACATCGTGGGACGCGGCGCCTGGCCGGACGGGACGGGTGCGACGCCGGGGACCGGAGGGGCCGGCGGGGCCGGCCTCCGCTGAGACGGGGGTTTGAGCGCGGGGCCCAGGGCACCCATCAAAGAGACGGACGCCGGAGACGACGGAGACGCGACATGGACATCAGCCTGGACCTCCTGCTCCCCCGGGAGACGGCGAGCGTCCCCGCGACGCGCAAGATCCTCGATGCGTCGCTGCAGGCCCTCGGGGTGGCCGAGGACATCCGGGACGACATCGAGGTGATGCTGACCGAGGCCTGCACGAACGTCATCAAGCACGCACGGCACGGCGACGACTACACGGTGCGCGCCCTGATCCACGACGACCGCTGCGTGATCAAGGTGATCGACTCGGGCCGGGGGTTCGACGCCGAGCGGATCCCGGAACCCGACCCGGTCTCGGAGGCCGGCCGCGGCCTGATGATCATGCGGTCGCTGGCCGACGACGTGCGGTTCGACTCCTACCCGGAGGACGGCGCGCTCGTCGCGCTGGAGAAGCACCTGGACTACGCCGCCGGCAGCATCGGCGGCCGGCTGGCCGAACGGACCCCGCAGAGCTGACCCGAGCGGCGAAGGCCGGAGCCGCGAAGACCAGAACCGCGAGGACCGGAGCGCCGAAGACCGGAGCGCCGAGGACGAGGGCGGCACGGAGCGGAGCGGTCGGCCGGCGCGGGCGGGGAACCGGAGACGGCCCCCGCCCGCGCCCGTCTACCGCTCGACCCGGAGCACGGCCACCGCGACCAGCAGCGCCGCGGCGGCGAACCCCGCGCCGGTCGCGAACGCGGCGTCCATGTCGTGCAGGAGCGCGGCCGCATCGGCGTGCCCCGACCCGAACACCGTCACCATCACGGCCGACCCGAGCGACCCGCCCGACCACAGCATCGTCTGCGCGACGCCGGACGCGGCGCCGGAGTCGGCGGGCTCGACGCTGCCGAGGATCGTCGCGTTCAGCGGCATGATCGACAGGCCGCCGCCCGCGCCCATCAGCATGAACGGGCCGAGCACCCCGGCGGCGTACCCGTCGCCGGGCGAGAGCCGCGTCAGCCACAGCAGCCCGGCCAGCGCGCACGCCATCCCGGCGATGACCAGGACGCGGGCGCCGAACCGCTGCAGCAGGCGCGGCGCGGCGCGGACCGTCGCGAACTGGAGCCCGACGAACGGCAGGAACGCGGCGCCGGCCTTGAGCGGCCCGTAGCCGAGGACCTGCTGGAGGTACAGGGTGCAGAAGAAGAACGCGCCGAAGTTCGCCCCGACCAGCAGCAGCTGGCACAGGTAGGACGCGGCGCGGTCGCGTCCGGTGAGCAGCCACAGCGGCATGATCGGCTGCGCGGTGCGCGCCTCCACGGCGACGAACCCGGCGAGCAGGACGGCGGCGGCGCCGAACGCGGCGAGCGCCCGGCCGTCGCCCCAGCCGTCCGAGCCGACCCGGATCAGCGCGTAGACCAGCGCGGTCATGCCGGTGGTGGCGAGGACTGCGCCGGCCGCGTCGAAGCGTCCGGGGCGGCGGGCCGTCTCGGTGAGCACGCGCGGGGCGACCAGCGCCAGCGCGATACCGACCGGCACGTTGACGAAGAAGACCAGCCGCCAGGACGCCGCCTCGGTGAGCACGCCGCCGACGAGCATGCCGACGGCGGCGCCGGCGCCGGTCACGGCGGAGAAGACGCTGAGCGCGCGGACCCGCGCCCGCCCCTCGAAGTTGGTGGCGATCAGCGCCATGGCGCTGGGCGCGGCGACGGCGGCGGCGACGCCCTGCGCGGCGCGGGCGGCCAGCAG
>NZ_JBEYYT010000462.1:0-7180 GCF_040645715.1 Spirillospora sp. NPDC046719
CCACCGGCGGCCGGACGCCCGCGGGGTTCGTGCCGCGCATGTGCCGGTTCAGGGCGCCGGGGCCGGGTCGAGTCCTCGCCCGTTCCCGATGATCCAGCCCATGCCGAAGGCGGAGAGCAGCCCGTTGCCGGACAGGTAGCCGTCGGAGTGCGGTCCGGCGAGGCCGCAGGCGGCGCCGCCGCCCGCGAACAGGCCGGGGATCGGCTCGCCGGCCCCGTCCAGGACGCGGCCGGACGGGTCGATGACCAGGCCGCCCTGGGTGGCGAGCAGGCCGTGGGTGACCCAGGCGAGGTGGTAGGGGGCGGTGAGCCCGCGGCGGCCGGGCAGCGGGGCCAGTGCGCGTTCGGTCTCCGCGGGCGTCCGCCCCAGGCAGGCGGCGAGGTCGTCGAGGGTGGCGCAGTCGCGGACGGCTCCGGCGGCGAGGCTCTCGCGCATCATCTCCGACTCGCGGGTGGCGGCCATGGCGGTGGCGTCCCAGATCATGGCGGCGCGCTCGCCGGGCTGCCGCTGCAGGACGCCCGCCATGGACGAGTAGCCCTTCGACTCCTCGTCCACGAAGCGCTCGCCGCCGGTGTTGACCAGGACGGCGCCGTTGAACGGCAGGGCCGGGGACACGCGGGTGCCGTGGTCCACGACGACGAGGCCGGAGCGCAGGCCGGCGCCCATGTTGCGCACCTGGGCGCCGAGGCGTCCCGCCCAGGCGAGCGCGTCGCCGGTCGAGGTGGAGACGCCTCCGTAGAACGGCGTGCCGAGGTGGGGCAGGTGCCGCTTGACCAGGGTCTGGTCGGCGGCGAAGCCGTCGGTGGCGAGGACGACGGCGCCGGCCCGCACGCGCTGCAGCGAGCCGTTCTGCGCGATGACGACACCGGTGACCCCGCCGTCGTCCGACACGAGGTCGACGGCGGGGGCCTCGTCGACGAAGGCGGCGTTGTCCTGGGCTTCGAGGAGGCCGCGCAGGTGCCGCATGAGGCGGGCGCCGCCGAGGCGGCCCGTGTCGGTGTGCAGGCGCAGGGCCGTCATCCCGGCGCGGGGCATGTCGGTGCCGAGCTCGATCGGGTAGCCGGTGTCGGCGATCCACTCCACGATCCGCGGGGCGGCCGCGCAGAGCGCCTCCACCGCCGGGCGCCATTCCTCGTCGCCGCTGGCGCGCAGGATGTCGTCGGCGTGCCGCTGGGGCGAGTCGTCGATGCCCGCGGCCGCCTGGAAGCGGGTGCCTCCGGCGGCGAGGGACCCGGACGAGATCGCCGCGTTGCATCCCTCGCGCGCGGACTTCTCGAAGACGGCGACGACGCGGCCGGGGTCGCGGGCGGCCCGGAGCGCGGTCATCACGCCGCAGGCCCCGCCGCCGACCACGGCCACGTCGACCTCGGTGTCCCAGGTCATGACAGCGTCCCGCGCGTGCCGTAGAAGTCCCGCGCGGCGTCGATCAGCGGGCGGGGCGGGCGCGCCCCGTAGAAGCCGGTCCGCGCCGGGGCGAGGCCGGTGGCCCGGTACTGCGCGGCGCGCAGCTCCGCGACGCGGACGCAGGTGCCGAGGGAGTCGAGCACCGGCACGTCGTCGACGCGGGACACGCCCTGGTCGGCGAGGAACACGTTGAGCGGTCCCTCGCCGGGGACGATGACGTTCGCGCCGTCCGCGATCGCCTCGCGCGCGGCGCGGGTGAACGCGTCCAGCAGCGGTTCCGGGTCGGCGTACGCCGCCATGACGTCGGCGAACTCCGCCTCCACCTGGACGATGGGCCCGACGAGCCGGTCCAGCCGGTAGTCGCGCATGTTGCGGCGGAGCTGCGGTTCGAGGGCGGCGATGAAGTTGACGATCCCCACCCGGTCGCCGAGCGTCCCCGCCATGAGGACCGAGGTCTGCCCGAACGCGATGACGGGGATGTCGACGATCGTCCGGACCTCCTCGTACGCGGTGTCGGGGATGGTCGCGATCAGGAACGCGTCGTAGCCCTCGTCCTGAGCGCGCAGCGCCGCGTGCGCGAACTGCTCCTTGTGCAGCCCGGCGAGGTAGGCGTAGCCGATGTGCGTCCCGGGATAGTCGGACGGGTAGGTGCCGGGCCTCATCCCGTGGAAGTCGATCTCGGTCCCGGGGGCCGCCTGCTTCCGCAGGTGGCGGGCGAGCGCGTCGCGGTAGTGCGGGACGTCGTCGAGGACGGTGAAGGACTGGTGCCAGATCCGCACGCTCACACCCCCGCCGCGGCGTGGGCGGCGGCGTTCGTGCCGGCGATCCGGCCGAACGTCGCGCCGCGCAGCACCGACGTGGAGCCGGTGTAGTTGGAGTAGTAGAGCCCGGTCAGCTCCCCCGCCGCGTACAGGCCGGTCATGGGACGGCCGTCGCGGTCGACGACCTCGGCGGCGGAGGTGGTCTTGAGGCCGCCGAAGCTGAACACGTTCGCCGCCATGATCGGGTACGCGGCGAACGGCCCCTGCTCGACGGGCCGGCTCCAGTTCGACTTCGGGACGTCCAGCCCGGTGGTCGCAAGGCCGTCGGGCGCGCTGTGGTCGAAGCCGTCCGAGGGAGGACAGGCCGCGTTGTACGCCTCGACGGTCCGCTCGACGGTCGCGGCGGGCAGGCCGAGCGCCCGCGCCAGGTCGCCGATGGTGGGGGCGGTGACGGGCGGGACGTCGGTGCGGACGCCCGCCATCAGGTTCGGCACCGCCAGCCCCCGCTGGTCGAGGATCACCCAGGCGATGCCGTCGGTCTGGGCCTGGACGGCGCGGGTGGTCCGCTCGTACCAGGCGTCGACGGTGCCGCGCGCCTCGTCCACGAACCGCAGCCCTTCCTTGTTGACGAGGACGCCGTAGGGGAAGCAGAAGATCGCGGCCTCCGGCTCGCCGCTGCGCGGGTCGATCGGCTCGGCGTGGAAGAGGGCGAAGTTCCCGGCGGTGGCGGCGCCGAGCGCGAGCGCCATCTCCAGGCCCTCGCCCTTGTTGTAGTTGCCGCCCTTGGCGACGGGACGGCAGGTCAGCGCCTTGTCGCCGTGGTAGCGGGCCATCAGCTCGAAGTTGCCCTGGTAGCCGCCGCTGGCGAGGACGACCGCGCCCTCGAACACGGCGGGGCCGACCGGGGTGTGCGCGAGCACGCCGGTGACGCCGCGGCCAGAGGAGGCGAGCCGCCGGGCCGTGGTCGCGAAGTGGAACTCCACGCCGAGCCCGCGCGCGGCCTTGCCCATCGTCTCCACGATGGCGAGGCCGCCGCCGACCGGTGCCATCCGGGTCGTCGAGCGGGTGAGGAACGGGGTCGGCACGAAGTCGAACCGGACGCCGTGGCCGGACATCCAGCGCAGCGTCGGCGGCGCGTTCTCGGCCAGCACGGCGACGTAGTCCGGGTCGACGGTGTGGGTGGCGCGGTACAGCGCGCCCTGCCGCCGGGGCGGGAGGGCCGCGTCGTTGACGATGGACGGGTCGGGGTGGCCCATGAAGTCGTCGACGAGGGCGTCCTCGAAGCCGTCGGCGACCTCGTCGAGCGACTTCATCCGCAGGAACGCCTCGGTGTAGCGGGTGTTGCCACCGGTCTCGGCCTCCGGGGAGCGTTCCAGCAGCGCGACGCGGGCGCCGTTCTCGGCGGCGGAGACCGCGGCCGACAGGCCCGCGACCCCGCCGCCGACCACGACGACGTCGTAGCGGTGGTTCTGTTCGGTCATGGCGTGGCGTCCCCTCAGAAGGCGAGCTCGGCGGAGCCGATCACGGAGCCGAACAGCGGCAGCATGTTCGTCACGGAGAACTCGTGGAAGTCGGGCCGGAAGGAGGCGCACATGTCCTCGACGACGGTCACCTGGAGGCCGGAGTCGGAGGCGTGCCGGGCGGCGGACTCCACGACCAGGTTGGTGGCGACGCCGCCGAGGACGACCTCGGTGACGCCTTCGGCGGCCAGGACGTCCCGCAGCGCGGTCCCGACGAACGGGTCGACGCAGCCCTTGTCGACGACGGGCTCCCCGCCGGCGGGCGCCAGCGCCTTGACGATCTGCGCCTCCGGCGAGTCCGCGAGCATCGCGCGCTGCTCCTCGTAGGGGTCGAAGCGCGGCAGCCGGTTGGTGCGGAGCCGGTAGGACGGGTCGAACGCGAGCCGGACGTGCACGACGAGCGTCCCGGCCGCGCGGGCGGCGGCCAGCACCCGCTCGGCCGTGCCGAGGACGCCGCGCTCGGCGATCTGCGCGACGAGCGGGGGCATCCGCAGGTGCGGCCCCTCCTCGCAGAGCGCGACCTGGTAGTCGAGCATGAGCAGGGCCTTCGTGGCGGTGGTCATCAGGGGTCTCCTTGGAGGGATCGGGCTACCAGGCGGACCAGCCGCCGTCGACGTACACGACCTGGCCGGTCATGTACGAGGCGGCGGGGCTCGCGAGCAGGAGCAGGGGGCCGGCGAAGTCGGTGGCGGGGTCGCCGAGGCGGCCGAGCATGGTGCGCTCGCCGAACCACGTCAGCCGGTCGGGGTCGGCGCCGAGCGCGGCGGTCATCTGGGTGGGGTAGAAGACGCCGGGGGCCAGGCAGTTGACGTTGATCCCGTGCGGGCCGAGCTCGGCGGCCAGCGCCCGCGTCACGTTCACGACGCCGGCCTTGGACGAGTAGTACGCCGACTCGGGGACGGGTCCGACGCGTTCGGCGTAGACGGTGGTGAGGTTGACGATGCGGCCGCCGCTCCCCTGCCGGGTGAAGGCCTTGCCGGCCTCGCGTCCGACCAGCCACGTCCCGGTGAGGTTGACCCGGACGACCCGCTCGAACTCCTCGACCGTGGTCTCGTCGTACGGCTTGCGCAGCATGACGCCCGCGGCGTTGACGACGATGTCGAGCCGCCCGTGCGCGGCGATCACGTTCTCGAAGAGCGCGGTGACGGACGCCTCGTCGGTGACGTCGACCTCGTGCGCGCCCGTCCCGAGGTCGCGTGCCGTGGCGGCGAGGTCGGCGGCGCGCGACGGCAGGTCGGCGACGGCGGTCCGCGCTCCCGCGTCCGCGAGCGCGTGCGCCGCGCGCTCCCCGAGGCCGCCGGGGGCCGCGCCGATGACCAGGGCGACCTGGCCGGTCAGATCGAAGGCGGACGTCACCATTGGAGCTCGCTCTCCTCGCCGGCCGCGTTCCGGCCGGCGATCCGGCCGAAGACGCCGGACTTGCCGATGGAGGTGCCGGTCATGTAGCCGGCGCCGTGGAATCCGCCGGTGATCTCGCCGGCGGCGTAGAGGCGCCCGATCGGCTCGCCCCACCAGTCGAGGACCCGCATCCGGGTGTCGACGGTGAGGCCGCAGTACGTCGCGAGCACGACGGTGCCGGACGGGTGGGCGTAGAAGGGCGGCTGGTCGATCGGCGTCCGCTCCCCCACGCCGCCGGACAGGTGGACGCGCCCGAACGCGTCGTCCCGTCCGGACGCGATCGCGGCGTTGTAGTCCGCGACGGTGCGCCGCAAGGAACCTTCGGGGAGGCCGATCCCGGCCTCCAGGCCCGCGATCGTGTCGGCCCTGAGCAGCATCCCGGCCCGCTCGCGTCCCGCGAACTCGTAGATCGGGACCTCGTCGTTGGCGAGGGCCATCGTCCGGGCGTCGAAGACCTGCCAGGTGGTCACGCCGGGCTGGGCGAGCGCGGCGTCGCCGATCTCCTTGTAGTTCCGCGACTCGTCCACGAAGCGGCGGCCTTCGCGGTTGACCGCGATCGCGCCCTTGTAGACGGCGAGGATGCCGGTGCCGTCCTCGTCGGGGTGCTCGACGTGGAAGTGCCCGTAGGTGCCCTTGATGTAGGGGGTGTCGCGGACGCCGGCGCCGAGCGCCATGGCCATCTTGAGGCCGTCGCCCTGGTTGCCCGCGCCGCCCTGGCGGAGCGCGTGCTCCATCTGCGGCGCGAAGGTGGCGAGCAGGTTCGGGTTCATCGAGAACCCGCCGGTGGCGAGGACGACCGCGTCGGCCAGCACCTCGCGGCCGTCGGCGAGCCGGACGCCGGTCACGCGGGCGCCGTCGTGCAGCAGCCGGTGGGCGGGCGAGTCGAGCATGACGCGCGCGCCGAGGTCGCCGGCCGCCTTGAGCAGCAGTTCCAGCATGCGGGTGGTGTCGGTGGGGTGGCTGCGCGGCACCGACTGGCCCGAGGCGGCGTGGATCTCCCCGTACCGGACGCCGTGGTCCTTCAGCCACCGGTAGGTCTCCAGTTGGTGCTCGCAGTACAGGTCGACGAGCGCCGGGTCGTTGCGGTCCTTCCCGACGTCGAGGAGGTCCTTGCGGAGCAGGTCGGCGGAGTCGGCGATGCCCTGCTCGGCCTGCTCGTCGGTGCCGGCGAACGCGGACAGGCCCGCCGACTTCACGGTGGAGCCGCCGATGCCGCCGGTCTTCTCCAGCAGCAGCGCGTACCGTCCCGCCTCGGCGGCGGCGAGCAGCGCGGCGCAGCCGGCGAGGCCCGCGCCGAGGACGAGGACGCCGACGCGCTCGGGCAGCGCGGTCTCGACCGGCAGGCCGGGGACCGAGCTCACGAGCCGCTCCCGTACTCCCGGTCCAGCGCGCTCTCGGCGGCGCTGAAGCGGGGCAGGTTGAACAGGCTCTGCCGCTGCTCCCATCCGGCCATCCGCCCGGCGCGGGACGCGGTCTCGCCGTGCTCTTTCAGGTGCGCCAGCGCCTCCTGCCCGGCGAGGTGCATGGAGCGCATCAGGTAGTTGGCGAACAGCACGACGCCGAAGCCCAGCTCGGCGTACTCCGCCACGCCGAGCTGCGGGGTCCTGCCGCCCTCGACCACGTTGACGATCAGCGGGACGCCCGCCAGCTCGCGCCCGACCAGAGCGAGCTCGTCGACCGTCCGGGGCGCCTCGACGAACAGCACGTCGGCGCCGGCCTCGGCGTAGGCGCGGCCGCGCTCGATGGCCTCGTCGATCCCGTGCACGGACCGGGCGTCCGTGCGGGCGATGATCACCAGCGCGTCGTCGGTGCGCGCTTCGCACGCCGCCGCGATCTTGGTCTGCATGTGCCCGGACGGGATCAGCGCGTGCGAGTCGAAGTGGCCGCACCGCTTGGGCATCTCCTGGTCCTCCAGCTGGAGGCCGGCCACCCCGGCGCGCTCCAGCAGCCGGACGGTGCGCATCGCCGCGAGCGGGCCGCCGTACCCGGTGTCGGCGTCGCAGACGAGCGGGACGCGGGTCGCCTCGGTGAGCCGTCCGGCGTGGTCGGCGACCTCGGTCTGGGAGATCAGCCCGATGTCGGGCAGGCCGAAGCCGG
>NZ_JBEYYT010000463.1:0-7155 GCF_040645715.1 Spirillospora sp. NPDC046719
GCATGCTCCGCGCCGACCTGGTCCGCTACTACGTGCACACGCTGCTCGGGCGCGGGCGCGACCCGCGCGCCACCGGAGCCGGCGCGGACGAGGTCGCCGCCGCGTTCGCCGGGCTGGAGGAGCGTGCGAAGGCGGATTCGGCGGCCGGCGGGCCGGCGCCGGCGGACCTCCGGTTCACCCGGCTGGCCGACGTCCGGTACGTCGGCCAGGTCCACGAGGTCACGGTGGCGTTCCCGCCCGGAACCCGCGACGGCGCCGCGGCACTGGACGGGCTCATGGCCGCGTTCCACCAGAGCCACGAACGGCTGTACGGCTTCGCGCAGCCGGAGGCGCCCGCGGAACTGGTCAACCTCCGGCTGGAAGCGCGCGCGCCCACCCCCTCGCCCCCGTCCACGGGCGTTCCGGCGGCCGCCCGCGCACGGCCGGGCGGGGACGGGACGCAGCGGGCCTGGTTCGACGGCGCCTTCCAGGAGGTGCCCGTCCAGAGCCTGGAGGCGGTGCCGGTGGACGAACGTCGGAACGGGCCCGCGCTGCTGGCCGGCTCGGGCACGACCATCGTGGTCCCGCCCGGGTTCGCGTACGAGGTCACCGCAGGCGGAACGACCCTGATCTTCGCGGCCGACCGCGAACGGGCCGAGGTGCTGGCCGCGCTGCGCGGCGTGAAGGAGGCGGTCCGGTGACGGCGGCGATCCTGGCCTCGGTGGTCGACAACCGGCTGCACGCCATCGCCGCGCGGATGGCCGACGCGATGCTGAGGTCCTGCCGGTCCGCGGCGTTCCAGAGCCGCGACTTCGTGACCGGGATCTTCGACGCCGACGGCGCGTGGATCGCCACCAAGGACTTCATCCCGGTCCTCGCCGGGTCGCTGCCCAGCGCCTACGAGGGCGTCCTCGCCAAGTTCGCCGGCGACGTCGGCGAAGGCGACGTCTTCGTGCTCAACGACCCGTACCACGGCAACAACCATCCGCCCGACGTGACCGTCCTCAAACCGGTCTTCCACCGCGGCGTGCTCCGCTTCTGGACCGCGACCAAGGGCCACCACGCCGACGTCGGCGGCAGCGGCGGCGAGCTCGGCTACAACCCTGGCGCCCGCGACTGCTACGAGGACGCGCTCCGGATCCCGCCCGTCCGGCTGTACCGGCGCGGCGTCCGGCAGGACGACGTCTGGGACCTGATCCTGCTGAACCTCCGGCTCCGCGACGCGGTCGAGGGCGACCTGCACTGCCAGATCGGGGCGGCCGCGCTCGGCGAGCGCGAGCTGGTCGCGATGCTCGACGCGTTCGGCGTCGAACCGGTCCTGGAGGCCGTGCGGTTCCAGCTCGCGGCCGCGGCCCGGCACATGCGGTCGGAGATCGCCCGCTGGCCGGACGGGGTGTACGAGGCCGTCCGCCACCTCGACGACGGCGGCGAGCACCACCGCGAGCCCATCGCGGTGCGGCTCAGGCTCACCGTGGCGGGGGAGCGCGCCGTCTTCGACTTCACCGGGTCCGACCCGCAGGTGACCGGGTACGCGAACTCGACCCGCGCCAACACCGTCGCCTCGGCGCTCGTCGCGCTGTTCGCGGTGACCGACCCCGCGCAGCGCCGCACCAGCGGCGCCCTCTCGGCGATCGACGTGCTGACCCGCCCCGGCACGATCGCGCACGCGGTCGAGCCCGCCGCGACCACGCTGTGCACGATCACCGCCTGCGAGGCGATCGTGGAGACGGTGTGGCTGGCCCTCGCCCAGGCCGACCCGGCGCTCACCCACGCGGGCTGGTGCCGGGGGTACGCGTTCGCCGCCGTCGGGATCGACGAGCGGACCGGCCGGCCGTTCGGTGCCACCGGCGCGCTCAAGGGCGGCTCCGGGGCCGTGCTCGGGTTCGACGGATGGGACGCGATCGGGCCGCCGGTCGCCATGGGCGGCGGCCGCGAGGTGGACGTCGAGCTGCACGAGCTCGCCGCGCCCGCGACCATCCTGCACCAGGGCTTCGCGACCGACTCGGCGGGCGCGGGACGGTGGCGCGGAGGGCTCGGCGGGTTCTCGCGGTGGCGCATCGACCAGGACGGCGTCCGCGTCGTCTGCATCGGCTCGGGCGCGCTGAAGCAGACGGTGCCGTACGGCCTGGCGGGCGGTCTGCCCGCTCCGGCGAACCGCGGCGTCGTGCGGCACCGCGACGGGCGGGTCACGATGCCGCGCACCAACAGCACGCTCGTGCTGGAGCGCGGCGACGTCATCGAGATCCACACCTCCGGTGGCGGCGGCTACGGCGATCCCCGGGAGCGGTCGCGCGAAGCCGTCCTCGCGGACGTCCGCGACGGCCTGGTGTCGGAGGCCGCCGCACGGGACGTGTACGGCCTCTCCCCCTGACGTGCCTCTTCCCCTGACGTGCCGCGCGGCGGCGGATCGGAGCATCGCCATGACCCTGCACCTCCTCGTCCTCGACATCCCGTCCAACGGGCACGTGCTGCCGAAGCTCGACCTCGTCGACCGGCTGGTCCGGCGCGGGCACCGGATCACCTACGTGGTCGCCGGGGGTCCCGCCGACCGGGTGCGGCGCTTCGGAGCCGAGGTCGTCACCTATCCCTCCCTGAACCCTCTGGCCAGCCTGGCCGAGGACGACCCGGCCGCGGCCACCCGCGCGTTCTTCCGCGAGAACCTGGAGATCCTGCGCGCCGCGCGCGAGCACTTCGGCGACGAGCGCCCCGACGCCGTCGCCTACGACGAGGCGGCCTTCCAGGCGGGACGCCTCCTGTCCGGCCTGTGGGGGCTGCCGCCCGTCCTGCTGACCCCGAGCGTCGTGTCGAACGAGCACTACTCCTACTTCGACCACATGGAGCGCCTCGCGCCCGGCCACCGGCTGGCCGACCCGGTCGAGGAGATCGCCGAGGCGCTCGCCGGGTTCGGGCTCGGCGACCGGCTGGAGGACTTCCTGTGGAGCACCCGGCGGGTCCGGGAGCTGACGATCTCGTTCGTCCCGCCCCGCATGCAGCCCGAGCACGAGACCTTCGACCCCGAGCAGGTCGTGTTCGTCGGGCCGAGCGTCGAGAAGCGCGACTTCCTGGGCGCCTGGACCCCGCCGGCGGGCGCCGGCCGCGTGGCGCTGGTGTCCCTGGGCAGCGTCCGCAACGGCGACGCCGGATTCTTCGAGACGGTGGCCCGCGCGTTCGCCGGGACGGAGTGGCACGTCGTCGTGACCGTGGGGGACGGCCTCGATGACGCCGACGTCGAGCGGCTCGCCGGCCTCGCGCCGAACGTGGAGGTCCACCGCTGGGCGTCCAACGTCAGCGTCCTCGAACACGCGGACGTGTTCGTGACCCACGGCGGCAGCGGCTCGCTGGTCGAGGCCTGGTACACCGCGACGCCGGTCGTCATCGTCCCTCCGGCCGCCGACTTCCTCCCCTACGCCGACCGGACCGTGGAGCTGGGCGCGGGCCGCGTCATCGACCCCGCCGAGCTGGACGCGGACCGGCTCGTCGCCGAGGCGACCGCGGTCGCGTCGGACGCCGCGGTGGTCCGGCGGATGCTGGAGCTCCAGGCGCACGCCCGGGCCGCCGGGGGCGCGCGGCGCGCGGCGGACGTCATCGAGGCCCGTCTCGGCGTCCCGGCGCGGAAGGCGGCGTCGTGACCGCGCGGCCGCCCGCCGGAGCGGTGATCGTCACCGGCGCCGGGTCGGGGGTCGGGGCGAGCACGGCCGTCGCGCTCGCCGAGCGCGGTCACCGGGTCGTGGCGGCCGTCCACTCCCTCGACCGCGTCGCGGGCCTCGACGCGCTGACCGCCCGGTCCGGCGCCGAGATCCACGTCGCGGAGCTCGACGTCACCGACGAGACCTCGATCGCGCCGTTCGTGGACGGCGTCGCGGCCCGCCACGGCGGCCTCCACGCCGTCGTCAGCAACGCCGGCGTCACGGGCGTCGACACGTTCGAGAACGAGGACCTCGCGAGCTACCGCCGGATGTTCGAGGTGAACGTGTTCGGACCGGTCAAGCTGCTCAAGAGCGGCCTCCCGCACCTGCGCGCCGGCGGCGGCCGGTTCATCGCGGTCGGCAGCGTCGCGGGCGTGCTCGGGCTGCCGTTCCAGGAGGCCTACGCCGGGTCGAAGTTCGCGCTCGAAGGGATCCTCGAAGGCTTCGCGCCCGTGGCGCGGCGCGTCGGGGTCGCGGTGTCGGTCGTGGAGCCGGGTCCGATCGACACGGACGCCGTCCGGAAGACGGACTGGGCGCGCGTATTCGCCGGGGCCGGGCCGTACGAGCGGGTCCTGCGGCAGTACGTCGACAACGCGGCCGCGGTGCAGGGCGCGCTGCCGGGGTTGCCCGCCGCCCAGACGGCGGCCGAGGTCGCCGCCGCGATCGCCGATCTCCTGGCGTCCGCTGATCCGCCCTTCCGCTGCCAGACCTCCGCCGGCGCCCGCCTCCTCGTCGCGCGGAAACTCGCGGACGTGGACGGCGCGGCCGCCGCCGCGGTCATCGGCCGGTGGCTGGACGCCGCCCCTCCCGGACCGGGGGAATAGGGGGGTGATCAGGGGAGTCCGGGGACCGTTCCCGAATATACCTTTGCCGCATGGCTGAGAAACTCGATGAGAAGACCCGGGCATTCGTCGACAACAAGAATTTCCCCGTGGTCGCCACCGTGAACGAGGACGGGAGCCCGCATTCCTCGATCGTGCTGATCAAGCGCGACGAGGACGACTCCCTGCTGTTCGTGACGCACGCCGGCCGCCGCACCGAGCGCAACATCTCCCGCGACCCGCGGGTCAACCTCTCGGTGTTCGACATCGAGAACCCGGTCACCTCGATCGAGATCCGCGGCACCGCGAAGGTCCTGGAGGGCGGCGGCAAGGAGCTGGCCGACGAGCTCACGCTGAAGTACCTCGACGAGGTCCACGACGTGGACGACGTCTCGCGGGTGGTCGTCCGCATCGTCCCGCACAAGGTCATCCCGTTCCCGCCGGAGCCCGCTAAGTGACGTCCGGGCCGTACGACGGCGAGGGCGGGCGCCCGACCGGGCGCCCGCCCTCGCCGTGCGGGGCTCACTGCCGGACGGTGGCCAGCGCCTTCGACCAGGACTCCAGCTGGTTCAGCACGCGCTCCAGCTCGGCCTCGCGGAACTCCTGCGGGGCGAACTCGGGGTAGTTCGGGAAGTCGCCCGGGATGAGCAGGGTGACCTGCGCGGCCACCGACGCCACGCTCAGCTCCGTCGCGACGAGCCGCAGCTGCTCCACGGCCCGGGCGGCGCCGACGGCGCCGTAACCGACGAAGCCGACCGCCTTGTTCGCCCACTCGGCGTGCACGAAGTCGAACGCGTTCTTCAGCGCGGCGGGCGGCGCGTGGTTGTACTCCGGCGTGATGACGAGGAACCCGTCGTACCCGGCGACGACGCCGGCCCAGCGCTTGGTGTGCTCGCCGGCGTACTGGCCGACGGCCGCGGGGATCTGCTCGTCGTAGAGCGGCAGGCCCTGCTCGGCGAGGTCGACGATCTCGTACTCGGCCCCGGTGCGCCCGGCCGCGACCTTGTGCACCCACTCGGCCACCGGGCGCCCGATCCTGCCCGGCCGCGTGCTGCCCACGATAATGGCGATCTTCGTCATTTCTTCCACTCCCTGTGCTTCGGGTGTGTCCATCCTTCACCACTCTCCGAGAAGGGCGGAAGAAGGCACTTTTCCTTCCCGTGGTTACATCGATGTTCCTTCTTTTCGAATGCGGCTCCGGGTGGCACGATCACGGCAAAAGAATGGGAGGCGGGATGGACGTCGCGGAGACCGCGGTACGGACCGGGCGCTCCCCCTGGCCCGCCCTGGCGGTGCTCGCCACCGGGCAGCTGATGCTGATCGTCGACGGGACGGGGGTGGCGGTGGCGCTGCCGCGGATCCGTGCCGACCTCGGCCTCGCCGGCGCGCAGCTGTCCTGGGTCGTCAACGGGTACCTGGTCGCGTTCGGCGGGCTCCTGCTGCTGTGCGGCCGGCTCGGCGACCTCCTCGGGCGGCGGCGGGTCTTCCTCGGCGGCATCGCGGTGTTCACGGCGGCCTCGGCGGCGTGCGGCGCGGCCGGCGGCGCGACGGCCCTGGTGGTCGCGCGGTTCGTGCAGGGCGTCGGATGCGCGATGGCGGGCTCGGTGATCACCGGGATGGCGGTGGTGCTGTTCCCCGAGGGCCGGGAGCGGGTCCGGGCCATCACGGTGATCGCGTTCGTCGCGGCGGGCGGCGGGTCGGTCGGCGCGCTCGGCGGCGGGGTGCTCACCGAGCTGCTCGGGTGGCCGTGGATGTTCCTGGTCAACGTGCCTATCGGCGCGCTGCTGCTGCTCTTCGGCCGCCGCACGCTGCGCCCGGACCGCGGCATCGGCTGGGAGGCGGGCGCCGACCTGCTCGGCGCCGCGCTGGTCACCGCCGGGCTGATGCTCCTGGTCTTCGCGATCGGCTCCCTCGGACCCGGCGGCTCCGGCGCGGCGGCCACCGCGGCGCCGGCCGCGGCGGGGCTCGCCCTGCTCGCGGGCTTCGTGCTCCGCCAGCGGCGGGCCGCGGCCCCGCTGCTGGACCTGGCGGTCTTCCGCTCCCGGGCCTGGACGGGAGGGAACGCGCTGCAGGCGCTGTTCGTCGGCGCGATGTTCGGCTTCCAGTACCTGGTCACGCTGTACCTCCAGGAGGTGCTCGGCCTCGACCCGCTGGAGACCGGGCTCGCCTACCTGCTGGCGTCCGCCGTGATCGGGGCGACCTCGCTGGCGCTCGCGGAGCCGCTGATCGTCCGCTTCGGGGTCGGCCGCGTCCTGCCGGCGGGGCTCGCCGCCGGGATCCTGGCGTTCGGCTGGCTGGCGCGGGCACCGGCGTCGGGCACCTACGCGGTGGACGTGCTGCCCGCGATGCTGGCGCTCGGCGTCTCGGCGGGCCTGGTCCTGCCGGCGGCCACCGCGCTCGCCATGACGGGCGCGTCCGCCGCCGACTCCGGGGTCCGCTCCGGGGTGATCGGCACTGCGCAGCAGGTCGGCGGGGCGCTGGGCCTCGCGGGCATGGCGGCGCTGGCCGCGGCCGGGACCCGGCACGCCGGAGCGGCGGACGGGCCGGCCGCGCTGGCGCACGGGTACCGGATCGGCTTCGCCGCGGGCGCGGCGCTGCTCGCGCTCGCGCTGGTGATCGCCCTGCTGCTGTCGCGGGGCGGCCCGGCGGCGGCTCAGCGGTAGGTGGCG
>NZ_JBEYYT010000464.1:0-7155 GCF_040645715.1 Spirillospora sp. NPDC046719
CGCGGCCAGGGAGGCGAGCGCGGCCGGCGCCGCCGGGGCGGTCACGCCCGGCCCGCCGGCGTCGTATGGTCGCGCTCGGCGCGTTCGGCGCGGTGCAGCTGCACGAGGGCGGTGATCACCCACAGCGGCTGGACGCCGAGGACCGGCAGCAGCCAGGACGGCGGGAGGCCGAACGGCCGGATCCCGCCGAGGCCCCGGGCGAGGGCGAGGAGGGCCGGGATCGCCGCGGTCACGGCCAGGACGATCGCGGCGGTCTGCAGGGCGATCCGCAACTGGGCACGGACGAGCGCGCGCGCATCGTGCCGTCCGGGCGCGCACCGGGCGCGGGCGCCGGCGGCCCAGGGCGGGCCGGTATCGGACGGGCTGGTATCGGACGGGTCGGAGTCGGACGGGTCAGAGTCGGACGGGTCGGAGTCGGAGGGGCCGGTACTGGACGGGTCTGAGTCGGGCGGGTCCTCGCCGGCGGGCACGGGGGCCGCCGCCGGCGCACCGCCTTCCGGCCGGGCCGGGTCGGGCGTCGGATGCGGGTCAGCCATGGGCGCCGCCCCCCTCCCCCGGGCCGCCCGGGCCGCCCGCCGCGTGGTGGAACCGGCGCACCAGCAGGTCGCGGACCTCGCGGGTGTGCCGGCGGCTCACCGGCAGCAGCGCGTCGCCGATCTGCACCGCGGCCCGGCCGCCGTCGAACCGCAGCTCGGTGATGTGCGCGGACGCGACGAGCGTGCTGCGGTGGATCCGGATGAACCCGGCGGCCTCCCACCGCTTCGTCAGCGCCGTCAGCGGCATCCGCACCAGGTAGCCGCCGTCGGCGGTGTGCAGCCGGACGTAGTCGCCCTGCGCCTCGACGTGGGTGACGGTCCGCCGCGACACCAGCCGGGTGCGGCCGCCCAGCTCGACCGGGATCATCTCGTCGTCGGCGCCCGCGTCGGGGGCGTCCTCGCCCTGCGGCCCGGTCCGGGACGCGGCCAGCTCGACCCGCCGGACCGCCTCGGCGAGCCGCTCCGGCCGGACCGGCTTGAGCAGGTAGTCGAGCGCGCCGAGCTCGTAGGCGGCGACGGCGCAGTCGTCGTGCGCGGTGACGAACACGACGTGCGGGGGCGCGGCGAAGCCGGTCAGCAGCCGGGTGAAGTCCAGGCCGTCGAGCCCGGGCATCCGGATGTCCAGGAACACCGCGTCCAGGCGCTCGCCCTCGACGAGCATCCGGCTCAGGTCGCGCAGCGCGGACGAGGCGTCCTCCGCGCCGGTGACCCTCCCGATCCTCGGGTCCTCGCGGAGCAGGTGGACCAGTTCCTCCAGGGCGGGGCGCTCATCGTCGACGGCCAGGACGTGCAGCATGGTGGCGACTTTGCCGCGATTACCGTCTGTCCGCAATCGGTTCCGAAAAGTGAGTACCGCACCGGGGTGCGGACGCTCAGTCCGGAAAGATGCCCGGACGGTACTTCGGAACGCGCAATCTGACCTTCGTTCCCGCTCCGAGCGCTGTCTCGACGGTCAGGCCGTACTCCTCTCCATAGACTTGGCGCATCCGCTCGTCGACGTTGGCGAGCCCGATCCCGCCGCCGCGCCGGTCCGGGGTGGCGACGCTCCCCCATCCGGTCGGCCCGGGGCGGCCGATCGGGGCGGCGAGGATCTCCTGGAGCCGCTCGGGGTCCATGCCGACCCCGTCGTCCTCGATGCTGATCGCGGCCTCGGCGCCGGAGTCGCGCGCCACGATCGAGATGTGCAGCGGGCCGCGGGTGCCCTTCATCCCGTGCCGGATCGCGTTCTCCACCAGCGGCTGCAGGGCGAGGAACGGGACGGCGACCGGCAGCACCTCGGGCGCCACCTGCACGTCGAACCGCAGCCGCTCGCCGAACCTGGCGCGCTCCAGCAGCAGGTACCGGTCGATGGAGCGCAGCTCGTCGGCGAGGGTGGTGAAGTCGCGCGGGTCGCGGAAGGAGTAGCGGGCGAAGTCGGCGAAGTCCAACAGCAGGCCGCGCGCCCGCTCGGGGTCGGTGCGGACGAACGAGGCGATCGTGGTCAGCGAGTTGTAGACGAAGTGCGGGGAGATCTGCGCGCGCAGTGCCCGCATCTCGGCCTCGGCGAGCCGGATCCGTGCGGTGTCCAGCCGGGCCAGCTCGAGCTGGCCGGTGACCAGCCGGGCCGCCTCGCCGACGGCGCGGACGCGCGCGGTGGACGGACCGGTCCAGTACGCGGTGAGGGTCGCCTCGACGCGCCCCTCGACGGTGAGCGGCGCGACCATGGCGACGCGGACGCGGCACAGCGGGTCGCGGCAGCCGAGCAGCTCCGGGGCGATCACGCGGGGGCGGCCGGATTCGAGCACGGGCAGCGCGTGGGCGACGGCGTCGCCGGCGTGCTCGTCGCGTCCGGCGCCGTCCCAGGCCAGCAGCCGGGGGGCGGGGTCGGCGCCGTCGCCGCGGCCGCCACCGGGACGCGCACCGGCGGCGCGGCCGTCGCCGCCGTACGCGCCCTCGGCGTACGGCTCGTCGCCGTACCGGTCGGCGCCATGGGGATCGTCGTCGTACCGGCCGTCGTCGTAGAGATCGTCATCGTAGAGATCGTCGCCGTAGGGGGCGTCCGCGTACGGGTCGTCGTCGCCGATGGGGACGCCCACGACCGCGACGGCCTCGGCGCCGAGCAGTGTCCGCAGGTGCCGGGCCGCCTTGCGGGCCGACCCGGGGGTCAGCCCGCCGCGCAGCGGCGGCGCCACGCGGGCGAGGGCGTGCAGGGGCGCGAACGACGCCTGCTCCGCCGGGACGGCGGGGGCGCGGCGCGGGAGCCGCAGCCGCCCGCGCAGCGCGACCGCGCCCGCGGCGGCGCCCGCGGCCAGGGCGCCCGCGAGAATGTCCGCGACGGACGGTAGGACCATGACAACGTACGGTAACGGTTGTCTTCCGCCTAGGTCGGTGTGTTGCCGATTTACGGCGGCGTCCGGCCCTCGCGGCTCAGAGGGGCGGCGCCTCGCCCTCGTCCTCCTGGTAGGAGTACCGCTGCTCGGACCAGGGGTCGGCGACGTTGTGGTAGCCGCGCTCCTCCCAGAACCCGCGGCGGTCCTTCACCAGGTACTCCACGCCCCGGACCCACTTCACGCTCTTCCACGCGTACAGGTGCGGGACGACGATCCGGATCGGGAAGCCGTGGTCGGCGGTCAGCCGCTCGCCGTCGTGGTGGGTGGCGAACATCGTCCCGTCGGCGAGGAAGTCGCTCATCCGGATGTTGGCGCTGTAGCCGTACTCGGCCCACACCATCACGTGCGTCACGTCCGGCGCGGGCGGCGCCAGCTCGACGATCGCCGTGCCGGGGACGCCCTCCCACTCGTTGCCGGGGATCGTGAACTTGGTGACGCAGTGGAAGTCGGAGATCGCGCGCACCCGCGGCAGCGCGTCGAACTCCTCCCAGCTCCACCGGTGCTGCTCCCCCGACGCGGTGGCGCCGAAGACCCGGAAGTCCCAGTCCTTGGGACGGAACTTGGGGACCGGCCCGTAGTGGAGGACCGGCCAGCCCCGGGGGACGTACTGGCCTGGCGGCAGGTCCCGCGGCTGCGGCGCGGACGGTTCGGGGTGGGACATGACGCCGCCATCCTGCCATCAGGCGTGAGCTGAGCCATATTCGGGGGCCTTGCGGGATTCGGCGGCGCGCATCGGCTACGCTGAGCCCGTGCGCAACATCGTGTATTTCTTCTGGTTCGACCAGCCCGGGCGGCTGGTCTGCCAGACGTTGCGCTGACAGACCACAAGGCGAGAGCCCCGGGCCCCATCGGCCCGGGGCTCTCGTCGTGTCCAGGGGGTCGTCCGCGGGATCCGGCCCGGATCCGCGCGCGGTCCGCGTGATGAGGAGAGGCAGCACACCCATGGTCGTCGTCATGGCCCCGGAGGCCACCGAAGCCGATATCAAGGCCGTCGTCTCACTGGTCGAGACGGCGGGAGGCGACGCGTTCGTCAGCCGGGGCGTGGAACGCACCATCGTCGGGCTCGTCGGCGACGTCCAGCAGTTCGGGTCGCTGAACCTGCGCGGGATGCGCGGGGTGACCGACGTGGTGCGCATCTCGGTCCCCTACAAGCTGGTGAGCCGCGAGCACCACGCCGAGCGCACGGTGGTGCGGGTCGGCGGCGTGCCGATCGGCCCGGGCACGGTGACGCTGATCGCCGGCCCGTGCGCGGTGGAGACCCCGGAGCAGACGCTCGGCGCCGCGCAGATGGCGCAGGCGGCGGGCGCGACCCTGCTGCGCGGCGGCGCGTTCAAGCCCCGCACGTCGCCGTACGCCTTCCAGGGCCTCGGCGAGGCCGGCCTGCGCATCCTCGCGGACGTGCGGGAGGAGACGGGCATGCCGATCGTCACCGAGGTGGTGGACGCCGGGGACGTCGATCTCGTCGCGTCCTACGCCGACATGCTGCAGATCGGCACCCGCAACGCGCAGAACTTCGCGCTGCTGCAGGCCGCGGGCGAGTCCGGCAAGCCGGTGATGCTCAAGCGCGGCATGAACGGCACGATCGAGGAGTGGCTGATGGCCGCCGAGTACGTCGCGCAGCGCGGCAACCTCGACATCGTGCTGTGCGAGCGCGGCATCCGCACGTTCGAGAAGGCCACCCGCAACACCCTCGACATCTCCGCGGTCCCGGTGGCGCAGCGCCTCTCCCACCTGCCGGTGATCGTGGACCCGTCGCACTCGGGCGGCAGCCGCGACCTGGTGCTCCCGCTGACCCGCGCGGCCGTCGCGGTCGGCGCCGACGGCGTGATCATCGACGTGCACCCGCACCCGGAGACCGCGCTGTGCGACGGCCCGCAGGCCCTGGTGGACGGCGACCTGCGCGAGCTGGCCAAGCTCATGCGCGACCTGCCGCCCATCGTCGGCCGCACCCTGACCGAGGCGCCCGGCCCCGTCCCCGCCTGATTCGGCCCGGCGCCGCCCGACCCCGTCGGCTTGTGGCGTATCGCCCTCATGAGGACCTTCATGACGGCGATACGCCGCAAGTCAACGCGTGTGCGGGCTGCTGGTAGTTTCGTGGGCATGGCGTACTGGACCTCGAACCTCGGCCCGCCCCGCTCCTGACGGGGCGCGGCGACGGCACCTCCCTGCGAGTCCTGACGGACCCGGCGCGACCGCGCCCGGTCCGCGTTCTCCTGCGCCCCGGATCCGGATCCTTCCCTCCCGATTCGAGCCCAGGAGCCTTTCCCGTGTCCTTGCGCACGTCCAGAACCTTCGGAACGTCCCGGCGGGCCTCCGCGCCCGCGTCCCCGACCGCCCGGCGCGCCCGCGGAGGCGGCGCCGACATCCTCCTCGCCGCGTCCCTGTGGGGCACGACCGGGACGGCCCGCACCTTCGCGCCCGGCGCGTCCAGCGTCTCCGTCGCCGCCGCCCGGATCGTCATCGGCGGGCTGCTGCTGCTCGCCTTCGCCGCCGCCACCCGCCGCGACGGCCTGCGCCGCCTCCTGCGCGGCCGGTCCCGCCTGGGGCCGCTCGCGCTCGGCGCCGCGGCGATCGCGGTGTACCAGGTCGCGTTCTTCGTCGCCGTCGCCCGGACCGGCGTCGCCGTCGGCACCGTCGTCACGATCGGCAGCGCGCCCGCGTTCACCGGGCTGATCGGACTCGCGACGCGGCGGGCCGTCCTGACCGGCCGCTGGACGCTCGCGACCGCGGGCGCCGTCGGCGGCTGCGCCCTGCTGGTCGGCGCCGGGCACGGCTCCGGCGTCGACCTCGCCGGCATCGCGCTCGCGCTGCTGTCCGGGCTGGCCTACGCGGTGTACGCGACCACCGCGTCCGTCCTGATCACCCGCGGCGAGGACGACCGGGCGACCGCCGGGGCGCTGTTCGGCGCCGCCGCGGTGCTGCTCGTCCCGGTCCTCGCGGCCGAGCCCGCCGGGTGGCTGCTCACCGGCTCCGGCGCGGCGACCGCCCTCTACCTCGGCGCGGTCACCACCGGCCTCGGCTACGTGCTGTTCGCGCGGGGCCTGCGCGGCACCCCCGCCACGACGGCGACGACGCTGACCCTCGCCGAACCCGCCGTCGCGGCGGTCCTCGGCACGGCGGTGCTCGGCGAGCACCTGGGCGGGACCGCCTACGCCGGCCTCGCGCTGCTCGCCGCCAGCCTCGTCGTGCTCGTCGCGCCGGCGCGGCGTCCGCGAAAGCACGGGGAACGCGGGTCGAGCGGTAACGAATTGGTCTGAACCACTCGCCAGATCGGGAGGCGGCGAGGATGATGTCCGGCATGACGATGGGCGATGGCGACGCCGGGGGACGGCTGTTCCCGGAGGACCTGGACGGCGTCGACCCGGTCGCCGCCGTGATGCTGGCGGACGCCTGCCGCTCCCTCGCCGCCTACCCCGATCTGGTGGCGGTCGGCCCGCTGTTCACCGCGGCCGAGCGGGTCTCCGGCGGCTGGCAGGTCGTCTGCCCGCCGGACCCGCTGCCGCAGGGCGCGCGCGAGCTGCTCGCCGACCACCTCGACGACCGCGCCGCCCGGATGGACGAGGGGGCCGCCGGCGAGTTCCGGCGGGCCGCGGCGGCGCTGCGGGCCGGGCCGTCCGACACGGTGGCGGCGGCCGGCCGGCGGTTCGCGATCGTGCGGGTCGAGCAGCTGGTGCGGACCGGCCCGGACGGCCCCGAACCGCCCCGGCCGAGCGACCCCGACCCGCGTCCGGCGTCCGTCCCGGCCTCCTACCGCCGCCCCTACGACCTGCTGTCGGGCGAGGGCACCGGATCCGACCTCGCCACCGCCGAGCTGCTGTGCCAGGTGCTGGACGCGGCGGCGCTCAGCGGCAGCGAGCCGTCCGGCGCGTTCCTCACCCCGGTCGCGCTCGCGCCCGCGTTCACCGTCGCCGAGCGCGGCCCCGGCGTCCCGGGCGGGCCGTCCCGCGAGCGCCGCTGGCGCCCGGTCGGCCGCCTGCACGCCACCCCGCAGCAGGCCCGCGACTCGCTGGCCGGCTACCTGCGCGACGTGGCGCCCGCCGTCGAGGCCCTCGGCGAGACCGACGCCGCCGCCTACGCGGAGGCCGCGGAGCTGCTGGCGGAGGAGCCCCGGCGCAACGGCATCTCGGTCGCGGGACGCCGCTTCCGGATCGTCCGCATCGAGCGCATCACCCTCCTGGGCCCCGAGGGCCCCGAACCCCCGCGTCCGACCGACTTCGACCAGTACTGATCGCGGCGGCCCCGCGTCCTCG
>NZ_JBEYYT010000465.1:0-7153 GCF_040645715.1 Spirillospora sp. NPDC046719
CGCGGTCGGCCCAGCGGTGCGCGGGCGGCGGCCCGTCGCCGGGCAGGTTCGCCTCGGGCAGCTGCCGGTCGGGCACCGCGCGGGCCCGCGACACCGCGCGCAGCCACGCCGACTGGTGCCGGCGGGCGCCGCGCCCCCGCATGGTGGGCAGTGACTGCAGCTCGGCGGGGGTCTTCGGCGGGTTCAGCGCCAGCTCGACGATCGCCGCGTCCTGCAGCACCCGGCCGGGGGACAGGTCCCGCTCGCGCGCGATCTTGTCGCGGGCCTCCCACACCTCGCGGACGGTCGCCAGCGCGCGCCGGTTCCGCACGCGGTGGATGCCGGAGGTGCGGCGCCACGGGTCGGCGCGCGGCGGCTTCGGCGGCGTGGTCAGGATCGCCTCGAACTCCTCCAGCGCCCACTCCAGCTTCCCGGCGTCGCGCAGCTCGGCCTCCAGCGCGTCGCGCAGCTCCACCAGCAGCTCGACGTCCAGCGCCGCGTAGCGCAGCCAGTCCTCGGGGAGGGGGCGGGTGGACCAGTCGGCGGCGGAGTGGCCCTTCTCCAGCAGGAAGCCCAGCACGTTCTCGACCATGGAGCCGAGGCCGACGCGCGGGTAGCCGAGCAGCCGCCCCGCGAGCTCGGTGTCGAACAGCCGCTTCGGGACGAGGCCGACCTCCGCCAGGCACGGCAGGTCCTGGTTGGCGGCGTGCAGCACCATCTCGGTGTCGGCGAGCGCCGCGTCCAGGCCGGTGAGGTCGGGGCAGGCGATCGGGTCGATCAGCGCGGTGCCGGCGCCCGCGCGGCGCAGCTGGATCAGGTAGGCGCGCTGCCCGTACCGGTAGCCGGACGCCCGCTCGGCGTCGACGGCGACCGGGCCGGTGCCCGCGGCGAACGCCGCGATGACGCGTTCCAGCTCGGCGGCGTCGACCACGACCGGGGGGACGCCCTCGCGTGGCTCCAGCAGCAGCACGGCCGGGGGCCGCTCGTCGCCGGCCGCGTCCTCGGCCGCCTTCTCGCCGGCGGCCTTCTCACCGGCGCCGTTGCCCGCCGCGGCGGCCACGCCGGCCGCCGTGGCGCCGGCCGCTCCGCCGCCGGGCACCGTCGCGCCGGGCGCGGGACCAGGCGGCACCGCGCCGGGCGCGCCGCCCGCGCCGGTCTGCTCCTCCGCCGTGCCGGGCTCCGCGGGCACCGCCTTGCCCGCCTTCTTCGCGCCCGCCGGCCGTGCGGCGGGCTCCTCGCCACCGGAGTCCCGGTCGGGACCGGTGGCACGCGTTTCGGACACTCCCACTTTTCCCGTGTTCTCCCCCGCCGCCTCGGTTCCGGACGCTGTGCTCACGTCCCCTACCGTACGTCGCTCTCAGGACCTCCCGAGGAGGGACGACCCCCGCTCGCGCCGGCCGGTGCCGCCGGGGCCGGTGCCTCCGCGGAAGGGACGCTCCGCGGCCGGCCCCGCGGGCTCAGGGGCCCGCGCCGCCGGGCCGGTCCGGGAGCGCGGAGACGCCCGCCGGGGGCAGGCCCGCGGTGGTGCACATCACCTCGCACCAGGCCGCGACGTGCCCGGCCAGGTCGTCGCCGGTCGGGGACCAGGAGGCGCGCAGCTCCAGCTCGGTCGTGGACGGCTCGTCGCGCTTGTCGCCGAAGCTCTCCGACACCGCGCGGGTGATCGTCCCGGAGACGCCCGCGTAGCCGGCCGGCTCGAGCGCCTCGAGCAGCCAGTCCCAGGCGACGGAGCCGATCAGCTCGTCGGCGGCGATGTCGGGTTCGAGGTCGGCGCGGATGTAGGCGACGATCCGGAAGCCGTTCGTCCAGCCCTTGGCGCCGTCGGGGTCGTAGAGGACGATCAGCCGGCCCATCGCGACCTCGGTGTCGTCGTCGCGGTAGACCGACCCGGACAGGGCCGCGGCGTACGGGGCCAGGCTCTGCGGGGCGGGCATGTCCTCCAGGTCGAGCTCGGGCCGCGGGCCCGGCCCGTCGAGGATCTCGCGCAGGGTGTCGAGGGCCCGCTGGAAGGCGGGAGGGTTCATGGGCGGACCGGCCTGGGTGCGGGGGCGGGACTCGTGTCGGTGGTGCCGGGACGGGACGCCGCCGCGCGCGACCGGAGGGTACGGAGGGGATGCAGGCACAGCACAGTGGGTTTCGTCTCGGGGGCCGCGGCGTTCAGGCCACGGCCCGCGCGGATGCGGCCGGCGAGGAGCCGGCGCGTCTGGGGCCCGTCCCGCCGGGGGACGCCTGGACCGCCGGGCCCGCGGGGGACGCGGCGGCGGGCCGGCCGGGGGGCGCGTGCGCGGGGTCGGGGGACGTCAGCGGCGGGTCGACCAGGACGGCCGCTCCGCAGTCGACGCAGACCCGCTCGGGGCACTCCGCGCCGTGCCCGTCGGGACACGGCGGCTGCTCGAACTCACGCTCATCACCGCAGGTGGAGCAGTGCAAGGGGGAACCTCCCTCGGCTATGACACGCATCACGTTCGCACGCGCCGGTGACAGAATGCGGGACTTCGCTCGGCGTGTCCGGAACTTCGTGGCTCACCGCCGCCGCCTCGTCGTCACCCCGGTGCGCCGGGAACGCGCTCTCGTGGGACCATTCACAACGTGACCGCTGACGCCGCCCGCCCCAACGACGCCGCCGCGAACCCGTCCGCCGATCCGGGTCCGCTCGCGGAGAGCCCGTTCCTGCTCGCGTGCCGCCGCCGTCCCGTGCCGCGCACGCCGGTGTGGTTCATGCGCCAGGCGGGCCGCGCGCTGCCAGAGTATCTGCGGCTCCGCGAGGGCGTGCCGATGCTGGAGTCGTGCGCCCGCCCGGACATGATCGTGGAGATCACGTTGCAGCCGGTGCGCCGGTACGGCGTGGACGCGGCGATCTTCTTCAGCGACATCGTGGTGCCGCTGAAGGCGATCGGGATCGACCTCGACATCAAGCCCGGCGTCGGCCCGGTGATCGCCGACCCGATCCGGGACGCCGCGGGCCTGGACGCGCTGCGCCCGCTGGAGCCCGATGACGTGCCCTACGTCACCGAAGCCGTCGGGGGGCTGGTCGGGGAGCTCGGGGCCACGCCGCTGATCGGCTTCGCGGGCGGCCCGTTCACGCTGGCGTCCTACCTGATCGAGGGCGGGCCGTCGAAGAACCAGGAGCGCACCAAGGCCATGATGTACGGCGAGCCCGAGCTGTGGGACCGGCTCATGGGCAGGCTCGCCGACCTCACGATCGCGTTCCTGAAGGTGCAGATCGCCGCGGGCGCAAGCGCGATCCAGGTGTTCGACTCCTGGGTCGGCTCGGTCGCGCCGGAGGACTACCGCGCCTCGGTGCTGCCGCACACCAGCCGGATCTTCGCCGAGATCGAGCCGCTCGGCGTGCCGCGCATCCACTTCGGCGTCGGCACCGGCGAGTTGCTCGGCCTGATGGGCGAGGCCGGCGCGGACGTGGTCGGGGTCGACTGGCGCGTCCCGCTGGACGAGGCGGTCCGCCGCGTCGAGCCGGGCAAGGCGCTGCAGGGCAACCTCGACCCGGCGGTGCTGTTCGCGCCGTGGGAGACGGTCGAGCGGCGCGCGCTGGACGTGCTGGCCCGGGGCCGGACGGCCGAGGGCCACATCTTCAACCTCGGGCACGGCGTGCTGCCGTCGACGGACCCCGACGTGGTGACCCGCCTCGTCGACCTGGTCCACGAGGCGGGCTCCGAGCACTGACCCGCGCCTCCGCCGCTCATCCGGCGGGGGGCGCCTCTCATTCGGCGGGCGGCGTCTCCGGCCGGACCGGCTCGCCGGCGGGATCGCCCGGACCGCCGGCGCCGCTCGCGCCGCCGGTCCCGACCGCGACGGGCTGCTCCTCGTTTCCTCCGCCGGTGTCCGGTTCCGCCGGCCCGCGGCTCCGGCGCCGGTTCCGGTAGGCCACGATCGGCGCGACGATGATCGCGGCCGCGACCAGGAACGGCAGCAGCCAGCCGAACACGACGGCGACGCCGCCGAGGAATCCGGTGAACGCGTGCCAGCCGTCGCCGAGCGCGCCGACGAACCCGCCGCGGTCGCCGTGGTGCCGCGCGGGCGTGGCCGCCGCCTCCAGCGTGACGGTCACCGTCGCGTACTGCGTGCTCTGGCTCAGCGCCTTCTGGCGGGCCTGCAGCGACTCCAGGTCCGCCTCGCGCGAGGCGATCTCCTGCTCGACGTCGATGATCTCGCCGACCGTCGTGGCCTTGTCGAGCAGCTTGCGGAAGGACGCCAGCGTGGCCTTCGCGGACCGCACCCGGCTGTCGACGTCGGCGACCTCGCCGGTCACGTCGTCGGCCTGCTGGGACACCGACAGCTTGGTGCCGAGCCGCCGGGACAGCTGGTCCAGCACGCCGGCGTACCGGTCGGACGGGATCTTCAGCGTGATCGTCGAGCCGGGCGGGTCGCTCGACCCGGACTCGTGCTCGACGTACCCGCCCGCCGCGCTCACCAGCTCCTTGGCCCTGGTCGCGGACGCGTCCACGTCCTTGGCCCGGATCCGCATCGTCGCGGTGTAGACGACGGCGCGGCCCGCCGGCGGCAGCGGCTGCGGCTGCGCCGCCGCGCCCCCGCCCGCGCCGGACCCCGACGTGCCGGACCCGGACGTGCCGGACGCCCCCTTCCGCTGGGCTTCGACACCGCCCGGCGTGGCCGCCGGGGCGGGGACGCCGCGCGCCGCGCTCCGATCCGCCGAATCGGACGACGGTCCGCCGCCGCACGCCGCGAGCGTCCCGCCCAGCACCCCGGCCAGCAGAAGGACGATCAGCGCGTACGGGACCTGCCTGACGCTTCTGACGTTCAGCATGAGGTTTGGACGGAGTGGTGCAGATCACCGTTCCGGCGGCCGCGTCGCGATCCGGCCACGGCCGGGGCACACCGAGGTCACGGCCGTCCCCGCGCGGCCGTGCCCCGGCGCATCCGTACCCCAGCGCATCCGTACCCCAGCGCATCCGTACCCCAGCGCATCCGTACCCCGGCGCATCCGTTCCGGGGGCGCGTCAGCGGTCGGAGAGGACCATCACGCCGGTGTTGACGGTGCCGACGGTGGTGGTGCCGAGCGTCCAGAGGGCGCCGGTGCCGGGGACGACCGCCAGCTGCGTCGCGTAGATGTTGGTCCGGTTCGGGACGGCGCTGGTCGGCACCCGCGACCACGTCCCGCCGCTGTAGTGGAGCAGGCCGGGCTTGGCGGGCTCGTCGAGCGTGTGCCCGAGGGCCCACAGGTCCCCGTCCACGCCCTTGATGATCCTGGTCAGCCCGTTGAGACCGGCGGGGACGGCGGCCTTCGACCAGGCCGTTCCGTCCCAGTGCATCAGGACGGGCGTGGCGGGCGACGTGTGGTTGTCGGTGCCGGCGGCCCAGGCGTCGGTCGGGGAGAGGGCGACCATGTCCGCGAAGCCGAACCCCACGCCGAGGCCGTCGGTGTTCATGGGGACGCTCTTCCAGGACCGCCCGTCCCAGTGCTGCGCCACGAACGTCGTGCTCCACTCGGAGGTGGTGCCGAGGCGCCAGATGTCATCGTCGGCCCGGATGTAGCCCGTGTCGAGGCTGATCTCCGGGAAGGTGGTGACGTGCGTCCATTTGTCCGTCCAGATGTCGCCGGTCCAGCGGTACACGTCGGTCGGGGTGCTGTACCAGACGCCGGACGCGTCGGCCTGCAGCGTCCCGGCGCCGCCGGCTCCGGGAGGCAGTGGCACCTCGTTGAACGCCGAGCCGCTGAAGTGCCCCAGGTAGGGGGACGTCGTCTTGTCGTCGCCGTACCTGACGCCCTTGATCCACACGTCTTCGGGGGCGACCGCGTCGACGTCCTGGATCGAGGCGTGGTTCGGCAGGTTCAGCAGGTCGTACTCCACCCAGTCGCCGTTCTGCCAGCGGCGCACGACCGGGTTGCCGGGAATCTGCGTGCCCATCCCGGGGATCGGTCCGGGGAGGGTGATCGCCCCCTGGTACCCGGTGATCCAGACGCTGTCGGGCGAGGCGGCGTCGACGTCCGTGATGCCGTTCTCCGGCCAGAAGAAGGGCAGGGACACGGGCTTGAAGTCGCCGCGGGTCGCGGCGGACGCGGGGGCGGTCGGGCCGGCGGCCAGGACCACCGCCGCGGCGGCGGCGAGCGGGACTCTCCAGATCTTCATGCTTGCCAGTATTCACTGGCAAGATCTGAGGATCTTGTCACTCCCGGATAGAAAACGGGCCGCGCTGCGGGCGCCCCGGTGCGCGGTTCCGCGGGGCGTCTGGAAGGCTGGACGCATGACCCCGTCTCGACCCGCCTCCCACGCCGTCGTGGTCGGCGGCGGCATCGCGGGCCTGACCGCCGCGCGCGCGCTCGCTCACGCCGGCGTCCGCGTGACCGTGCTGGAGGGCTCCCCTCGGATCGGCGGCAAGCTCCGGGTCAGCGACATCGCCGGGATCCCGGTGGACGAGGGCGCCGAGTCCATGCTGGCCCGCCGCCCCGAGGGCCTCGCGCTCGTCCGCGCCCTCGACCGCGGCGACGACCTGGTGAACCCCGGCACGACCTCCTCGGCGATCCTCAGCCGCGGCGCGCTCCGCCCCATCCCGTCCGGGCAGGTGATGGGCGTCCCGTCCGACATGAAGGCGCTCGCCGCCTCGCAGGTGCTGTCCCCGGCCGGGCTGGCCCGCGTCCCGCTCGACCTGGTGATGCCCGAGACCCAGCGCGGCGACGACGTCTCGGTGGCCGACTACATCGGCGCCCGGATGGGCCGCGAGGTCGTCGACCGGCTCGTCGAGCCGCTGCTCGGCGGCGTCTACGCGGGGCGCGCCGAGCTGCTGTCGTTCGACTCCACGCTGCCCGCCGTGGCCGCCGCCGCGCGCGCCCACCGCTCGCTGATCAACGCCGTCCAGGGCATCCGGGAGGCCGCGCCGAAGGACGCCGGTCCGGTGTTCGCCACCCTGACCGGCGGGCTCGGCTCGCTGCCGTCGCTGATCGCCGCCGACATCGAGGCGGCCGGCGGGACGGTCCGCGTGAACGCCACCGTCCGCGAGCTGCGGCGCCGCCCCGCCGGCTGGCGGCTCACCGTCGGCTCGGCCCGCGCCCCCGAGCTCCTCGACGCCGACGCCGTCGTGATCGCGGTGCCCGCGGCGCCCGCGGCCCGGCTGCTGGCCGACCAGGGGCCCGCCGCCGGGCGCGCGCTACCGGGCAGCGAGTCCCCGAGCAAGGCGATCGTGACCCGCGGGTACCCAG
>NZ_JBEYYT010000466.1:0-7042 GCF_040645715.1 Spirillospora sp. NPDC046719
GGTTCGCGCCGTGCAGCGGCCACAGCGGCGCGGCGATCAGGTGGTCCCAGCAGGAATGGCGGCGGCCGCGGCGCTGCCGCCGCAGCTCGCGGGGGGTCCGCACGCGGATCGCGGGCGGCCGGGCGGGGCGGGTCACCGCCTCCGGGGGGCGCCGCCCCTCACATCGCTGACGCTCATGGTGGGCGCACTTGTCGGCGTGCGCGGGCCATCACCGGCGGGTCGCTGAACACCACGAGTGTAGCCGGGTAGAGTCCGCCGCATGCGCATGGAACTGGTCATGCTGATGCTGCCCGGCGTCCTCGTCGCACTGATCGTGTTCGCGTCGGTCAAGCGCCCGGACGAGCCGGAGGACTGACCGGCCCCCGGTCAGCCGGGGTCGCGGCGCCGCAGGTACCGCTCGAACTCGCGGGCGATCGCGTCGCCGCTCGCCTCGGGCAGCTCGGTGGCGTCCTTCTGCTCCTCCAGCGTGCGCACGTACTCGGCGACCTCGGAGTCCTCCTCGGCGAGCTCGTTGACGCCGTTCTCCCAGGCCCGCGCCTCCTCGGGCAGCTCGCCCAGCGGGACGGTGACGTCCAGCAGGTCCTCGACGCGGCGCAGCAGCGCCAGCGTCGCCTTCGGCGACGGCGGCTGCGCGACGTAGTGCGGGACGGCCGCCCACAACGACACGGTGTCCAGGTCGGCCTTGGCGCAGGCGTCCTGCAGCACCCCGAGGATCCCGGTGGGGCCCTGGTAGCGGGCGGGCTCGAGGTGCAGGGTGCTGACCAGCCCGGCCTCGGACGCGGCGCCGGTGACCGGCACGGGGCGGGTGTGCGGCGCGTCGGCGAGCAGCGCGCCGAGCAGCACCACGTTGCGCACGTCCAGCTCCAGCATCAGCCCGACCAGCTCGCGGCAGAACGACCGCCACCGCATGTTCGGCTCGATGCCGTGGATCAGCACGACGTCCTTGCCGTTGGGGAGCCGCGCCCACGACACGCGGGTGGTGGGCCAGGTGATGTCGCGGGTCTCCCCGTCGACCATCTCCACGATCGGGCGGGTGACCTGGAAGTCGTAGTAGTCGTCGGGGTCGAGTTCGGCGATCGGTACCGCGTCCCAGCTGGACTCCAGGTGCTGGATGACCCCGCTCGCGGCCTCCCCGGCGTCGTTCCATCCCTCAAAGGCGGCCACGAGCACCGGTTCGACGAGCTCCGGCACGCTCTCCAGCTCGATCACGCGCTGCCTCCTTCCGACGCCTGGGTACAGCGTCACCGGCGGGGGTCTCATTCCCGGGGTCGGGGGCCCCGCTCATGATCGGTGGCTGTCAGCCTACGTCCTGACAGTGACCTACCCCACCGTTCCGCCGCCAGACCCCCGCGCTGTACGCCCGCGGCGGAACGGAGGTCACGATCGGATCACTTGCCGTCGGTCGTGTGCACGATCAGCACGTCGCAGGGGGACCGGTGCGACAGGTTCGCCGGGACGGAGCCGAGGATGCGGCCGGCGAGGCTGTTGAGGCCCCGGTTCCCGATCACGACCAGCTCGGCGCCGCGCTCCTTGGCGAGGCGGCTGATGACGTCGACGGCGTCGCCCTCGACGGACTCCTGCTGGATGTCCCGGGCGCCCGCCGCCACGGCCCGCTCGCGCGCCGCGCGCAGCGCGTCGTCGGCGGGGGTGGAGCCCTGCACCTTGTAGGCCAGGTCGCCGAGCCGGTCGGCGGCGCTGGCGCGCTCGCGCTCGGGCATCGGGCTGTAGGCGGAGGCGAGCAGCAGGGTGGCGCCGGTCGCGGCGGCCAGCTGCGCGGCCCGGTCGACCGCGCGGAACGAGGAGTCCGAGCCGTCGGTGCCGACGAGGATGATGCGGTACGCGCTCATGCCGTTCCTTACCCGTTGGTAGTAACTGGGGGCACGTTATCGGTCGGGTGACCCATCCGTCACCGTCTTCTTGCACGGCCCGTCCAGTTCCGCGGGGCACCGCGTTCCCGCGCCTCTCGGCGCCTTGGAGGGCCGTTCCGCCATGTGGACGGATCGGAGGGCGCCGGAGACCCGCGGATAGTCTGGGACCCCATGAGCACTCCCGTTCCGCATTCCCTGCGTCAGGCCCTGAAGGAGCGCGTCGTCGTGGCCGACGGGGGCATGGGGACGATGCTCCAGGACGCCGGCCCCACCCTGGAGGACTTCCAGGGCCACGAGGGCTGCAACGAGATCCTCAACGTCACCCGGCCCGACATCGTCCGCTCGGTGCACGAGGCGTACCTCGCGGCGGGCGTCGACTGCGTCGAGACCAACACCTTCGGCGCCAACCTCGGCAACCTCGGCGAGTACGGCATCACCGACCGGATCTTCGAGCTGGCGGAGGCGGGCGCCCGGATCGCCCGCGAGGCCGCCGACGCGTTCGCCGCGCCGGACCGGCCCCGCTGGGTGATCGGGTCGGTCGGCCCCGGCACCAAGCTGCCCACCCTCGGGCACGTCCCGTTCGCCGAGCTCCGCGACGCCTACCGGCGCAACGTCGAGGGACTGCTCGCGGGCGGCGCCGACGCGGTGCTGGTGGAGACCTGCCAGGACCTCCTGCAGGCCAAGGCCGCGCTGATCGGCGCCCGCCGCGCCATCGCCGCCGCCGGCACCGACACGGTCCTGATCGGGCAGGTGACGATCGAGCAGAACGGCGCCATGCTGATGGGCTCGGAGATCGGCGCCGCGCTGACCGCCCTGGAGCCGCTCGGCCTCGACCTCATCGGCCTGAACTGCGCCACCGGCCCCGCCGAGATGAGCGAGCACCTGCGCTACCTCGCCCGGCACGCCCGCATCGGGCTGTCGTGCATGCCGAACGCCGGGCTGCCGGAGCTGACCGCCGACGGAGCCCGCTACCCGCTCACCCCCGAGCAGCTGGCCGCCGCGCACGACGCCTTCACCCGCGACTACGGGCTGTCGCTCGTCGGCGGCTGCTGCGGCACCACGCCCGAGCACCTGCGGCTGGTCGTCGAGCGGGTCCGCGGGCGGGAGGTCGCCGAGCGGCGACCCCGTCCCGAGCCGGGCGCCTCGTCGCTCTACCAGCACGTCCCGTTCCGGCAGGACACCTCCTACCTGGCGATCGGGGAGCGGACCAACGCCAACGGATCCAGGGCGTTCCGGGAGGCGATGCTGGAGCGCCGCTGGGACGACTGCGTGAAGATCGCCCGCGACCAGGCCCGCGACGGCGCCCACCTGCTGGACCTGTGCGTCGACTACGTCGGCCGCGACGGCGTCGCCGACATGAAGGAGCTGGCGTTCCGGCTCGCCACCGCCGCGACGCCGCCGATCGTGCTGGACTCCACCGAGGTCCCGGTGATCGAGGCGGGGCTGGAGATGCTCGGCGGCCGCGCCGTCGTCAACTCCGTCAGCTTCGAGGACGGCGACGGAGAGGGCTCCAAGCTGCGCCGGCTGATGCCGGTCGTCCGCGAGCACGGCGCCGCCGTCGTGGTGATGTGCATCGACGAGGAGGGCCAGGCCCGCACCGCCGCCCGCAAGGTCGCGATCGCCTCCCGGATGATCGCCGAGCTGACCGGCCGCTGGGGGATGCGCGTCCAGGACGTCGTCGTCGACTGCCTCACCTTCACCATCGGCACCGGCCAGGAGGAGTCGCGCCGCGACGCGCTGGAGACGATCGAGGCGATCCGCGAGCTGAAGCGCCGCCATCCCGACGTGCAGACCACCCTCGGGCTGTCGAACGTGTCGTTCGGCCTGAACCCGGCGGCGCGGGCCGTGCTGAACTCGGTGTTCATGCACGAGTGCGTGGACGCCGGCCTCGACTCGGCGATCGTGCACGCGTCGAAGATCCTGCCGATGGCGCGCGTCCCCGAGGAACAGCGCAAGGTCGCCCTCGACCTGATCTACGACCGCCGCTCCGGCGGCTACGACCCGCTGCACGCGTTCATGCAGCTGTTCGAGGGCGTCGACACCGCCGCGCTGAAGGCCGACCGGGCCGCGGAGCTGCTGGCGCTGCCGCTGTGGGAGCGGCTGAAGCGCCGGATCGTCGACGGCGAGCTCGACGGCCTGGACGCCGACCTGGCCGAGGCGCTGGCGCAGCGCCCCGCCCTGGAGATCGTCAACGACGTGCTGCTGGACGGCATGAAGACGGTCGGCGAGCTGTTCGGGTCCGGGCAGATGCAGCTGCCGTTCGTGCTGCAGTCCGCCGAGGTGATGAAGACCGCCGTCGCGCGCCTCGAACCGCACATGCAGAGGTCCGAGGACGGCGGCAAGGGCCGGATCGTGCTCGCCACCGTCAAGGGCGACGTCCACGACATCGGCAAGAACCTCGTCGACATCATCCTGTCCAACAACGGCTACGACGTCGTCAACATCGGCATCAAGCAGCCGGTGTCGGCGATCCTGGAGGCCGCCCGCGAGCACCGCGCCGACGTGATCGGCATGTCCGGGCTGCTGGTGAAGTCCACCGTGGTCATGAAGGAGAACCTCGAGGAGCTGAACGCCCGCGGCCTGGCGGGGGAGTGGCCGGTGCTGCTGGGCGGCGCCGCCCTCACCCGCGCCTACGTCGAGCAGGACCTCGCCGCGCTGTACGACGGCGAGGTCCGCTACGCCCGCGACGCGTTCGAGGGGCTGCGGCTGATGGACGCGTTCATGGCCGTCAAGCGCGGCGAGGAGGGCGCGAGCCTGCCGCCGCTGCGCGAGCGCCGGGTGCGGCGCGGCGCGACCCTCGACGTCACCGAGCCGCAGGACATGCCCGCCCGCTCCGACGTCGCCACCGGCAACCGGGTCCCCGAGCCGCCGTTCTGGGGCACCCGGGTCGTCAAGGGCCTCGCCCTCGCCGACTACGCCGCCTGCCTCGACGAGCGCGCTACCTTCATGGGCCAGTGGGGCCTCAAGCCGTCGCGCGGCGGGGACGGCTCCACCTACGAGGAGCTGGTGGAGACCGAGGGGCGGCCCCGGCTGCGGATGTGGCTGGACCGTGTCCAGACCGAGGGCCTGATCGAGGCCGGAGTCGTGTACGGCTACTTTCCGGCCGTGTCGGAGGGCGACGACCTGGTCGTCCTCAACGAGGACGGGTCGGAGCGGGAGCGGTTCACGTTCCCGCGCCAGCGCCGCGACCGGCACCTGTGCCTGTCCGACTTCTTCCGGCCCCGCGAGTCGGGCGAGACCGACGTGGTCGCGCTGCAGCTCGTCACGATGGGCCCGCGGATCGCCGAGGCGACCGCGGAGCTGTTCGCCAAGAACGCCTACCGCGACTACCTCGAGCTGCACGGGCTGTCGGTGCAGCTCACCGAGGCGCTGATGGAGTACTGGCACGCCCGGATCCGCGCCGAGCTCGGCTTCGGCGGCGAGGACTCCGCCGACATCGAGGACTTCTTCAAGCTCGGCTACCGCGGCGCCCGGTTCTCCTTCGGCTACGCGGCCTGCCCCGACCTGGAGGACCGTACCAAGCTCGTCGGGCTGCTGGACCCGGGCCGCATCGGGGTGACGCTGTCGGAGGAGCTGCAACTGGCGCCCGAGCAGTCGGCGGACGCGCTGGTCGTCCACCACCCGGAGGCCAAGTACTTCAACACGTGACGGCGCACGCCGCACGGCCGCACACGGCACACGGCACACGGCGCGCGGGACGCGCGCCGTCGGCGACGAGGAAGGGAAGGACGATTTGGGGGACGGTCACGGGGGCCTTCAGGCCGTGCTGTTCGACATGGACGGGCTGCTGGTCGACTCCGAGCGGGTGTGGCTGGAGGTCGAGTCGCAGGTGGTCGCGTGGCTCGGCGGCGAGTGGGGCGAGGAGCACCAGCGGGCGCTGGTGGGCGGGTCCCTCGGCGTCGCGGTCGACTACATGCTGCGGCTGACCGGCGCGGACGTCCCGCCCGAGGAGGTGGGGCGGCGGATGCTGGACGGCATGCACGAGCGGCTGAGCGAGAGCGTGCCGCTGATGCCGGGCGCCAAGGAGCTGCTGGTGGAGCTGAAGGACGCGGGCGTCACCGCGGCGCTGGTGTCCTCCAGCCACCGGCGGCTGATCGATCCGGTGCTGGACGCGGTCGGCCGCGGGTTCTTCGCGCTCAGCGTCGCCGGCGACGAGGTCGCGCGCACCAAGCCCGACCCGGAGCCGTACCTGACCGCGGTGGCCCGCCTGGGCGCGGTCCCGGGCCGCTGCGTCGTGCTGGAGGACTCCCCGAACGGGGTCGCCGCGGGGGAGGCGGCGGGCTGCGTGACGGTCGCGGTGCCGAGCGTCCTGCCGATCCCGCCGGCGCCCGGACGCACCGTGGCCGCGTCGCTGCGCGAGGTGACCCTGGAACGGCTGTTCTCGCTGGTCGGATGAGGTCCGGCGCTCCCGGGACGGGCCCCGTCGACCGGTTCGACGTCCAACCGTTGCGCGACGTTGATCTTTTACGGCGACGCCCGGGCACGGCCCTGCTCTGGCCTGCGGGCGCGTGCCCCGGTGGGGGCAGGGGGCGGCCGCGACCCCGGGCGGCGGTCCCTAGGGGACGGATCACGCCGGAGGAGGAGACTGGAATGTCCGCAAACCGTCCGCCGGGAGGAGCGGAATCGGGGCCCGGACGTGTGACGATGGAGGGAGCAGCGCCCGCAGAGCAGCACCGTACGGAGTGAGGGGCCGACATGAGCGACACGGCGATCGATCTGATCAGCCTCGGGGTGACCCTGGTCGGGCTGGTCATCAGCTGGGGGGTCTACCGGCGCCGCGGGGCGGCGTCGGGGATGCGCGGCGCCGCGCTGTCGCTGGTGCCGCTGGCCGCCGCGATGACCGGGGTGACCGAGTTCTTCGTCGACCTGGCGTTCAGCCCGGTGAAGTGGGCCGGGGTCGGGGTGGCGGGGCTGGCCGTCCTGCTCTACCTGACCTCGGGCGCGATGCTGAGCCGCCGGGCGGGCGGCGAATCCGGCGACGGCGGCGGCGGGAAGGCCGCGGCGCGCGGCAAGGGCGAGCCGAAGGCGGCCGGGCGCGGCGGCAAGCCCCGGGGCGAGGTGGGCGGCGCGCAGCCGTCCGGCGACCCGGAGATGGCGGAGATCGAGAAGATCCTGCGCGACCGCGGCATCTCCTGACGCCCGGTCCCGGCGGGTCCGGCGGCGGGCCGGGACGT
>NZ_JBEYYT010000467.1:0-7039 GCF_040645715.1 Spirillospora sp. NPDC046719
GCGCGCCCTGGCGGCCCGCCTCGCCGCGGCCGGCGCCGCCGTCGGGGGCGAGGTCGTCGACACGCCATGGGAGCAGCGCTGCCTGCGCGTGGGCCTGCCCGGAGACGAGCAGCTCACGCTCTTCACGCTGCCGGACGAGGAGCGCCGCGTGCGGCGGGCCGCCCGCCGCCTGCTGCCCCGCTGACCCGATCGGAGATCGCGCATAAGCGTTGATGCGCTGTTCCGGCCCAGCCGCATCGGCTCGCTCGAACTGAAGAACCGCGTCGTGAAGTCGCCGCAGACCACCGCGCTGTCCAACCAGGACGGCCCGCGCTCCGCGACCACCTCGTCCACCAAGTGGAGTCGCGGAAGGTGACGGTCGTCGCCGCGCGCGCCGACGCCGCCTCGCTCGCCGGATACGACATCATCGTGGTGGCGACCGGCGGGGTGGCCCGCCCCCTGCCCGGGACGCGGCGCGGGCTCGGGCATCGGCCGGGCGGTCGTGCGGCGCTACGTCGCCGAAGGCGCCCGCGTGGTCGCCGTGGACATCGACGGCGACGGGTTCGCGAGCCTGGCCGCCGAGTCGGACGGCGCGGTCGTCCCGCTGGTCGCCGACGTGCGGTCCTGGGAGGGCAACGTCGCGGCGGTCGAGACGGCCGTGGCGGGGTTCGGCGGGCTGGACGTCCTGGTCGCCAACGCGGGGATCACCGACGGCGCCCGGCCCCTCCTCGACATCCCCGGCGAGGATCTGACGGGGGCGTTCCAGGAGCTGATGGCGGTGAACGTCCTCGCCGCGCTCCTCGCCGCCCGCGCCGCCGCCGACGCCCTCGTCCGCAGCCGCGGCCGCGTCATCGTGACCGGGGCGTACGCGAGCTTCCACGCGTCCGGAGGCGGCGCCCTCTACACCGCGTCCAAGCACGCGCTCTTCGGCGTCGTCCGGCAGCTCGCCTACGAGCCGGCGCCGGACGTCCGGGTCAACGGGGTCGCGCGCGGCATCGCCCCGACGCGGCTGCGCGGCATCGACGCCCTCGGCCAGGGACGCTCCGACTCCGTCATGGACGGCACGGCGGCCGTCCTGCCGCTGCAGGAGGTGCCTTCCACCGACTCCTACGGCGGCCTCCACACGCTGCTCGCCGACCCCGCCGACTCGGGCCACCTGACCGGCACCATGATCACCGCCGACAGCGGGCTGCCCGTCCGCGGGCTGGCCCGCCCCGGCGGCCGCGTCCCCTAGCTACACGGCGGCGGCGGGCACGTGCCGCGAGTGGGACGCCGCCCTACCGGTGTGCGCGGAGATCGCGGGCAGCTCCACGGTGACGCGCATCCCGCCGGCGGGACGCGGGGTGAGGGTGAGCGTCCCGTCGTGCGCCTGAGTGATCGTCTTGACGATGGCCAGGCCGAGCCCGACGCCCGCGTGGTCGGTGTGCGTGCGTTCGGTGCCGCGCTGGAAGGGCTCAGTGAGCGTCGAGACCAGCTGCGGGGCGAGCTTCTCGCCGGTGTTCTCGACCGTGAGCACCACCGACCTGGCCCGGACGCCGGTGCTGATCCGCACGGTGCCGTGTTCGGGCAGGTTGTGGACGATCGCGTTCTGCACGAGGTTCATGGTCAGCTGCAGCAGGAGCGCCTGCGAGCCGACCGTGGGGGCGACGTCGCCGCAGGTCTCGATGCCGATGCCGCGCTCCTCGGCGAGGGGGAGGAGCGTCTCGGTGGCCTCCTCCGCGATGAGGGACAGGTCGACGTCCTCCAGGGTGAAGGACCGCTGGTTCGCGCGGCTGAGGAGGAGCAGCGCCTCGGTGAGCTCGATCGCCCGGGTGTTGACGGCGTGCAGGCGGCCGATGACCTCGCGGGCGTCCCGGTCCGGATCGGTGCGGGCCACGTCGAGCAGCGCCTTCGAGATCGCCAGCGGGGTCCGCAGCTCGTGCGAGGCGTTGGCCGCGAACCTCCGCTGCTCGGTCACGTGCGTCTCGAGCCGGGCGAGCATCGTGTCGAAGGCGTCGGCGAGCTCCCGGAACTCGTCCTGGCGGCCCGGCAGCCGGATCCGGTGGGAGAGCGATCCCGTCGAGGCCAGGCGGGCGGCGTCCGCGACGCGGGTCAGCGGGGCGAGCATCCGGCCGGCCAGCAGCCACCCTCCCGCGAGCCCGAACACCAGCAGGAACGCCATGACCGCCGCCGCCCTCGGCGCGAAGACGCGCAGGAGGTTGGACCGGATGGGGAAGACACCGGTGTCGGTGGTGCCGGCGGCCACGAGGAGCGCACGGTTGGGGACGTAGCGCAGCAGGAACACCCACACGGCGGCGAGCAGCAGGGCTCCCGCGACCATGAGGAACGCCGCGTAGCTGAGGGTGAGTCTGAGGCGGACGCTCAGCCCGGGCGCTCTATCCACGGTCCCCGCCTTCGTGCCCGGTCTCCGCCTGCGCGTCGATGCGGTAGCCGGCGCCCGGCACGGTGGCGATGATCCAGGGTTCGCCGAGCCGTTCGCGCAGTGCCGAGACGGTGATCCGCACCGCGTTGGTGAACGGGTCGGCGTTCTCGTCCCACGCCCGTTCCAGGAGTTCCTCGGCGCTGACGACCGACGGCCCGGGCACGTCGCGGTCGAGGACGGCGATGTCGTAGGCGTTGATCCCCGGCAGCCCCAGAGCGGTGTCGCCGTCCCCGGCGATGTCGGCCGCGATCGCTTCCAGGCGAAGGCCATCGCGGATGGCTTCTGCCATGTAGGGCTCGTCCTCGACGCTCAGCACGCGCATGCCTCGATGCTACGAACCGCCGCGTATCGTCGGCGTATCGAAAACCGCATACGCGGCGGCAACACCGGCCTGCGTTGACTGGCGGCATGACTTCGAACCCGCGCCGGGCCGCGCCGGACGCCGCGCACGACGGCGTGGCGTTCTACGTCAGCAGCGGCCGGCGCTCTCTCCGACGCGACGACGTGGCTCTCCCGGCACGGAGCCGAGTACGGGCTGTGCCGGATCTACTGCAACGAACCCTGGCACTACGGGCTGCGCACCAGCGCGAGCGATCGTGGCTGCCCCGGATGTACGCGCCGACCCCACCCATGACCCGAGGATGAAGCAGTGACCGACAGCGGACGAGGACGGACGATGGCGCAGGCGGACGTGGTGGAGACCGACCAGGGCGGCGCCCCTGACCGCGGTGCCGGTACCTGGCGTGACGGCGTCCGCCGGGCGGCCCGCCTCGCCTCCCGGCCGGAGCCGTGGAGGCGCGGTCCGGTCCTCGCGGCGCTGGCGCTGCTGCTCGGCCTGGTCATGCTGCTGCACGCGGAGATCCCGAACCGGATCGGGAACCTCGGGAGCCTGGTGGAGACGATCCTGCCGTGGCTCGGCCTGTTCGTCCCGGTGCTGCTGGCCTTGGCGCTGTGGCGCCGCTCGGCGTCCGCGGCGGTCGCGCTGCTGCTGCCGGTCGCGGTGTGGCTGGGCCTCTTCGGCGGGCTGCTCGCCGACAAGTCCCATCCGGGCGGCGACCTCACCGTGGCCAGCCAGAACGTCGGCGCCGACAACCCCGACCCCGCCGGCACCGCCCGCGACCTGGCCGCCGCCGGCGCGAAGCTGCTGGCGCTGGAAGAGCTGACCCCGCAGGCCAAGGGGGTCTACGAGAAGGAGCTGGCGAAGGCGTACCCGTACCACACGGCGCAGGGCACGGTCGGGCTGTGGAGCAAGCTGCCGCTGTCCGACGTCCGGCCGGTCGAGATCGAGACGGACTACGGGCCCCTGGCGGCCACCAAGCCGGCCGAGGTCAAGCTGACCTACAACCGGGCGCTGCGCGCCACGGTGGCCACGGACCACGGGCCGCTGGCGGTCTACGTCGCCCACCTGGGGTCCGCGCGCGTGAATCCGAGGGCGGGCTTCTGGACGGTCTCGCGGGACAGGAACGCGCAGGCGCTCGGCAAGGCCATCGCCGCCGAGCCGAACCGGCGGGTGGTGCTGCTCGGCGACCTGAACGGCACCACCGACGACCGCGCCTTCGACGGCATCACCTCGCAGATGCGCTCGGTCCAGGACGTGGCCGGGGACGGCTTCGGCTTCAGCTGGCCGGCGGAGTTCCCGCTGGTGCGGATCGACCAGATCCTGGTCAGAGGCATGAAACCGGAGAACTCGCGGGTCCTGCCCGCCACCGGCAGCGACCACCGGCCGGTGGCGGCCGGGATCGACTGGTGATTGCGCCGGCCGCCGAGGCGCGGCGAGGGTGGGGGATTTCGCCAACTCTTGCCGGATCTCGCCGGGAAGGTTGACCTTGGCGCGGTGCGGCCGAACCTATGCTACAGATCGTGACAATCCAGAGACGTACCGTGTTGACGGGTGTGGCCGGGCTGGCCGGCGCGGGCCTCTGCGCCGCGTGCGGCGGGGGCTCGTCCCCGCGCGGCGCGGCCACGGGACGCGGTACCGGCGGTTCCGAGGGCGCCTCCGCCGCGGCGCGGCCCGTCCGGTCGCGGGCGGAGGAGGTCGTGCACGGTGCGCGGACCGCCCGTGCCGTGGCCCTGACGTTCCACGGGTCCGGCGACCCGGCGTTGGCGCGGCGGCTCCTCCGGGAGGTGAACGCGGCGGGGGCGTCCATCACGGTCATGGCGGTCGGGAGCTGGCTGGACGAGGAGCCGCGCATGGCGCGGTCGTTCCTGGACGGCGGCCATGAACTGGGCAACCACACGCAGAACCATCGCGACATCGACGCGATGCCCGCGGCGGCCTCGTACGCCGAGATCGCCCAGTGCGCCGAGCGGCTGCGGAAGCTGACCGGAACGGCGGGCGCCTGGTTCCGGCCGTCGCAGGCGCAGCACGCGTCGCCGCGGGTGCGTGCTCAGGCGGCGGCGCTGGGATATCGAGGCTGCCTGTCTTGGGACGTGGATTCACTGGACTTCACCGATCCCGGCGCGTCGGCCATCACCCGCCGAGTGCTCGGCGGAGTGCGCGGCGGCTCGGTGGTGAGCATGCACCTGGGGCATGCGGGGACAGTCGAGGCGCTCCCGTCCATCCTGGACGGACTGCGGGGGCGCGGGCTGCGTCCCGTCACCGTGTCGCAGCTGGTGGGCGCATGAGGCGCCGATGGGTGATCGTGGCCGCCGCGGGGGTGCTGGCCGCGGCCTGCTCCTCCGAGGGCCCCGTCGGCGGCTCGCGCGAAAAGGCGCCCGGGGACGCCGTCGCCAAGGTGCTGAAGTCGCCGGTGGACCTGTACGAGCACGACCGGCCCGGCCTGCTCAGCCCGGCGGTCCGCGACCTGCCGGCGCGGGTGTACGTCCCCGACTCCGAGGGCGGCGACGTGATCGTGCTGGACCAGAAGACGTTCAAGAGGATCGGACGGTTCAAGGTCGGCCGCAGGCCGCAGCACGTCGTCCCGTCCTGGGACCTGAGGACGCTCTGGGTCAACGACAACGACTCCAACGACCTCGTCCCGATCGACCCGCGCACCGGAACGCCCGGCAAGCCCGTCCAGGTCGACGACCCCTACAACATGTACTTCACCCCGGACGGCCGCTTCGCGATCATCATGGCGGAGCGGCTCCAGCGCATCGACTTCCGGGACGCCCACACGATGCAGGTGCGCAAACGCGTGAACGTGCCGTGCACCGGCCCCAACCACGCCGACTTCTCGGCGTCGGGCGACTTCTTCCTCACCGCTTGCGAGTTCTCCGGCGACGTCCTGCGCCTCGACACCCGCAGGCAGCAGGTCACGGGCGTCGTCAAACTGGCGGACCACGCGATGCCGCAGGACGTGAAGACGTCCCCGGACGGCAAGACGTTCTACATCGCCGACATGGCCACCAACGGCGTCTGGACGATCGACGCCGCGACCTTCCGCAAGACCGGCTTCATCCCCACCGGCAAGGGCGCGCACGGCCTGTACGTCAGCCGCGACTCCACGACCCTCTACGTCACCAACCGCGGCGAGGGCACCATCTCGCTCATCTCGTTCAAGACCGGCCGGGTCGTGCGCCGCTGGCGGCTGCCCGGCGGAGGCTCACCGGACATGGGCGGGGTCTCGGCGGACGGAAAGGTGCTGTGGCTGTCGGGCCGCTACAACTCCGAGGTCTATGCGATCTCCACCTCCACCGGCCGGCTGATCCGCCGCGTCCGCGTCGGCGACGGACCCCACGGCCTGTGCGTGTATCCCCAGCCGGGCCGCTACTCCCTCGGTCACACCGGCGTCTTCCGCTGAACGCGTCCGCCCGGTGCGAAATCCGCGCTCCTATTGGCGTGAATGTGCGCCGGCTGCGCTTTCAGGAAGGTCTCGCCGAACAGCGGCCTCGTGCGATCTCTTGATCAGGTCTCGGGGAATTGCACCTGCAGGACCAACGGGCTGGCGTCGGGGCCGGTCTGGGGCTCGACGAGCATTCCCGCGGCGGTGAGGGCGGTGGTGTAGGCGGCGAGTTCGGCGAAGGGGCTGAGGGTGCGGCGGCGGGCGCGGGAGGCGCAGGCGACCAGGAAGGGCTCACCGTCGCGGCCGCCGTCGACGAAGAACCCGTCGCCGGGGTGGCAGAACTCGGGGCGTCCGGCCTTGCGGAGGACCGTCCGAATGGTCTCGGCGTCGCGGTCGCGCCTTGTCCGCAATGGCTCCTGCCAGCGTCCGTATCCGAAGGCGGGAACGTCTCCGACCTGTTCGGCGAGAGTGGACAAGCTGTCATCTCCTGTACATGCGCAGGCCACCGGAGTAGGCGGTGGCCAGGGGGCGTTCAAGGGTCCGGGGCGACTAAAGGGGTTGTGGATATGCCCGGCCAATGGAAGTTCAACCGTGCGGTTTCCTGGACCAGGACGATGCTTCGGGGGATGGCCGGGCGAGGGGCCGCCGCCGGCACGGCCGTCACCGGGAACTCCCGGGCCGGAACGCGCGCCGATGCGCTGCCCGACCCGGCGTGGCCGGGCAGCGCATCTGGTGCGTTGCCGTACCGGTGACAGCCGATCCTCGCGGCGGACGGCCGTTCCGGTGTGTCAGTTGGCGAGGGCCTTCTGAGCGCCGGCCTGGACGGCGACCTTGCGGGGCTTGGCCTGTTCCAGGACGGGGATGCGGACGGCCAGGACGCCGTTGTTGTAGGCGGCCTCGATGGCGTCGGCGT
>NZ_JBEYYT010000468.1:0-6996 GCF_040645715.1 Spirillospora sp. NPDC046719
GCCGGCCGCGACGAGCGCGAGCCGGCGCGGGTCCAGCCCGTGCCGGGCGATCACCAGCCGCAGGCCGTCGGCCATCTCCGCGTCGACCGCGCGGCGGACGCCCGCCGCCGTCTCGACCCTGCCGAGCCCGAGGCGCCGCCCCAGGTCCCCGATCGCGCGGCCCGCCAGCTCCGCCGACGGTTCGAGGCCGTCCCCGAACCCGCCCGCGAGATGCCCGAGGAGCAGGTCGGCGTCGGTGACCGTCGCGTCCCGGCCGCCGCGCCCGTAGCAGGCCGGGCCGGGGTCCGCCCCGGCACTGGCCGGGCCGACGCGCAGCAGGCCGCCGGGGGTCGTCCAGCCCACCGAACCCCCGCCCGCGCCGATCGTGGCGATGTCGAGCATCGGCACCGAGACGGGGTGGCCCGCCGGTTCGGCCCGCGTGGTGATCCCGGTGGCGCCGCCCGACGACAGGCTGACCTCGAAGCTCGTGCCGCCCATGTCGATCGTCAGGGCCTCGGGCACCCCGAACTCGGCGACGACGCGCGCCACGGCGGCGGGGGCGCCCGCCGGCCCCGACAGGAGCGTGTCCACGGCCCGCTCGGCGGCCCGGTCCAGATCCACGACCCCGCCGTTGGACTGGACGATCAGCACCCGCCCGGCGTGGCCGAGGTCCGCCAGGCGGCGTGCCAGCCGGTCCAGATGGTCGCGCAGCACCGGGCCGACGTAGGCGTTCAGCACCGCCGTCGAGGTGCGTTCGTACAGCCGGACCTCGGGCGCCACCCGCGACGACACCGACAGGAACGTCCCGGGCAGCTCCGCCGCGAGGATCCCGGCCGCCCGCCGCTCGTGCGCGTCGTTGAGGTAGGAGAAGGCGAAGGCGACGGCGACCGCCTCGACGCCGGCCTCCCGGAACCGCCGCGCCGCCCGCCGCACGCCCTCCTCGTCCAGCGGCACCGTCACCTCGCCGGTGCGGTCCACCCGCTCCCGGACGGTCTCGATCAGGTGGCGGGGCACGAGCGGCGCGGGCGGCGCCGACCGCGACTCGAACTGCTCGGCACGCGCTCCCTGCCGCGCGAGCAGGACGTCGCGCAGGCCCTCGGTCGCCAGCAGCCCGGTCCGCGCGCCGGTGCCGGTGACGAGCGCGTTGGTGGTGATGGTCGTGCCGTGGACGATGACGCCGGTGCGGGCGAGCAGCCCGGCGAGCGGCAGCCCCGCCTTCTCGGCCAGGCCGCCGAGGCCCGCGACGACCCCGTCCGCCGGCTCGTCCGGCGTGGAGCCGGTCTTGTGGTCCAGCTCCACGCCGTCCGGGCCGAGCAGCGCCAGATCGGTGAACGTGCCTCCGACGTCCACGGCGATGCGGTAGGTCACGACAGCCAGACGTCCTGCAGGGTGGGCAGCCGGGAGTCGGCGTCGAGGGCGAAGCCGTGCACCTTCTTGCCGACCGCGACCACGGCGGTGTCCTCCACCAGTGGTGTGTACAGCCCCTGGGAGATGATGCGCTGCTGGGCGTCGGCCAGGATCTTGGCGCGGGCGGCCTCGTCGGTGGTGGTCGCCTGCTTCGCCAGCAGCGGCTGCAGCGGGGCGTCCTGGACGTTGTAGAAGTTCGGTGGCGCGGTGCTGAACGTGCCGAGCAGGCTCACCCCGGCGTCCAGGCCGCCGGCGACGCCGGACAGGAACAGGTCCCACTTGTGCGCCTTCAGCGCCTCCACGGACTGCGCCGCGGTCGCGAGCTGCGGTTTCAGCTCCACGCCGATCTTCTTGTACTGGGCGGTGACGAGCTCGACGAGCGGCTGGTCCCACGGGTTGCCGCGGTCGAGCCAGCCCAGGGACAGGGTGAGGCGCTTGCCGCCCTTGGTCCGGATGCCGTCGCCGCCGGGAACCCAGCCGGCCTTGTCGAGCAGAGCCGCCGCGGCCTTCTGGTCCGGCTTGAGGAGCGCGCTCTCGTCGGCGTGGCCGACGACCGCGCCGGTGACGACGCTGTTGGGCACGCCCCACTCGGGAGTGAGCAGCGTGTCGCGGATCTGCCCGGTGTCGACGGCCTTCACCAGCGCCTGCCGGACGGCCGCGTCGTCCAGGGGCGCGCGGTCGGCTCCGGTCACCACCAGGCCCTCGGCGAGCCGCGGGTTGCGCTGCGCGACGATGGAGAACCCGGCCCTGCGGACCGGCGCGATGTCGGACGGGTTGAGCGCGCCGGCGAGCTGCACCTGCCCGGTCTTCAGCGCGCCGGTGCGGACGCTCGGCTCGGTGATCACCTTGTAGACGACCTTGTCGAGGTAGGCGTCCCCGTCGTGCTTGGCGTTCTGCGGGGCCCAGGCGTAGCCCTTGCGCTTGGTGAGCACCACCTGGCTGTTGCGCGTGTACGACTGGAGCACGAACGGCCCGCTCCCGACGATCTTGTCGAAGCGGTCGGCGACCGGCAGCGCGAGCGTCTTCGGGGCGAGGATGCCGAAGGCGGTGCCCGCCGCCCAGAGCGGCCACGTCGGGTACGGCTTGGCGAAGTGCTGGACGACCGTGTGGTCGTCGGGCGCGTCGGTCCCCTTGTAGCCGCCCTGCTCCAGCAGCGAGACGGACGTGGAGCCCGCGGCCTTCGCCTTGTTGGCGATGACGTCGTCGAAGTTGTCCTTGACGACCTTCGCGGTCAGCGGCGTGCCGTCGGAGAAGGTGACCCCGCTGCGCAGCTTGAAGGTGAACTCCGTGGCGTCGGCGTTGGCCTTGAAGGACTCGGCGAGCCAGGGCACGGGCTTCTTGGTGGCCGGGTCGAGCGCGAGCAGCGAGTCGACGATGGGGCGCGAGACCTCCCGGACGAGCGGCGTGACGGCGCGCGGGTCGATGCTGACCGGGTCGCCGGCGAGCGCGACGGTGAGGGTGCCGCCCGCCTTGGGCGGACCGCCCGCCTTGGAGCCCCCGTCCGACGAGCCGCCGCCGCACGCGGCCAGCAGCAGCGCCGCGGCCGCGACGGCCGGCGCTATCTTGAATATTCCGACCGTTTTTATCTGGAACACGGTCCGGGTTCTCCTTGTCATGATGGTCGGCCGCGTCAGCGGCGGCCGGGGATGGCGTCGAGCAGCTCCCGCGTGTGGCCGTGCCGTGCGGCCGCGAAGATCTCCTCGGTGGGGCCGGACTCGACGAGCCGGCCCCGGTGCAGCACGCCCACCTCGTCCGCGATGTGCCGGACCACCGCCAGATCGTGGGAGATGAACAGGTAGCTCACGCCGAGCTCGGCCTGGAGCGCGGCGAGCAGGTCGAGGATCTGGGCCTGCACGGAGACGTCGAGCGCGGACACCGGTTCGTCGCACACGACCAGCTCGGGGTTCAGCACGAGCGCCCGCGCGATCGCGACGCGCTGGCGCTGCCCGCCGGACAGCTCGCCCGGCCGGCGGCCGAGCACCGAGGCCGGCAGCGCGACGAGGTCCACCAGCTCCCTCGCCCGGCCGCGGCGCCGCGCCCGCGAGCCCAGCCCGAAGGACGCCAGCGGGTCGGTGACGATCTGCTCGACCGACCGCCGCGGGTCCAGCGACGCGAACGGGTTCTGCTGGACGATCTGCATCCGGCGCCGCAGCAGGCGCTGCGCGGACCCCCGCGTCCCGGTGATGTCCTCCTCGCCGAGGAACACGCGCCCGCCGGTCGGATCGGCCAGCCGGAGGATCAGCCGCGCCGTGGTGGACTTCCCTGATCCCGACTCGCCGACCAGCCCGTAGGTCCGCCCCCGGGGGATCGCGAAGCTCACTCCGTCGACGGCCCGGATCGCGGCGGCGCGGCCGGCCGCGCGGGGCGGCCGGAACTCCTTGACCAGGTCCTCGACGCGCAGGACGGGCACGTCCGGTCCGTCGCCCGTCTCCGGCGGGCGGGCGGGGCGCGGCTCGGCGAACGGGTCGCCCGGGGCGCCGCCGGGGATCGCGGTCAGCCGCACGCGGTGCCGGCGCGGCGTCCGCGCGAGGCCGGGCGCGGCGTCGATCAGGGACCGGGTGTACGGGTCGCGGGGGTCGGACAGCACCTCCCCCGGCGTGCCCTGCTCCACGATCGCGCCGGACCGCATCACGAGGACGCGGTCGGCGCGCTCGGCGGCGACGCCGAGGTCGTGGGTGATCAGCAGCATGCCGGTGCCCGACTCGCGGACCAGCGCGCCGATGTGGTCGAGAATGCGGCGCTGGACCGTGACGTCGAGCGCGCTCGTCGGCTCGTCGGCCACGATGAGCCGGGGGCGCGCCGCGATGGCGATCGCGATGAGGGCGCGCTGGCGCATGCCGCCCGACAGCTGCGACGGGTACTGCCGCGCCTGGACCGCGGGGTCGGGCAGCCCGGCGTCGGCGAGCAGTTCCAGCGTGCGCGCGCGGGCGGTGCGCCGGTCCGCGCCTCCCGACAGCCGCAGCGCCTCGGCGACCTGGGCGCCGATCCGCTGCACCGGGTTGAGCGATGTGCCGGGGTCCTGCGGGATGAGCGCGATCTCCCGGCCGCGCAGCTCGCGCCACCGGCGTTCGGGCAGTCCCGCGAGGTCCCGGCCGTCGAAGCCGATGCGCCCGCGGACGACGCGGGCCGACCGCGGCAGCAGGCCGAGCAGCGCGTACGCCGTCGTGGACTTGCCCGAGCCGGACTCGCCGACGATCGCGACCGTCTCGCCCTCCCCCACCGCGAAACTGGCGGATTCCACCGCGCGGACGGCCGAGCGGCGCGTGCGGTACCGCACCGCCAGGTCCTCGACCTCCAGGAGACGCGGGCTCATCGCGGTCCCGTCCTTTCACCGTCGAAGGCGCGCGACACCCGGTTGGCGGCCAGCACGGTCAGCGCGACCACCGTGCCCGGCAGGATGGACAGCCACCAGGCGCTGCCGAGGAAGTCGCGCCCCGAGGAGACCAGCGACCCCCATTCCGGCGTCGGCGGCTGGGCGCCGAACCCCAGGAAGCTGAGCGTGGTCACGCCGAGGATCGCCTCGCCGAACAGCAGCAGGGTGAGCACCCACACGGGCCCCATCGAGTTCGGCAGCACGTGGCGGAGCACGACGCGCGTCCACCGCGCCCCGCCCGTCCGGGCGGCCTCCACGAACCCGCTCTCGGAGACGCGCAGCACCTCGGCGCGCATCACCCGCGCGGTGCTGGCGATGGCGGCCACGCCGATGGCGATCCCGACGTCGACCGTGTCGCCCTTGCCGAGCACCGAGACCAGCATCAGCGCCAGCAGCAGGCCGGGGATCGCCAGCAGCACGTCGACCAGGCGCATGATCACCAGGTCGGCCGCGCCGCGCAGGAACCCGGCCAGCAGGCCGAGCACCGTGCCCGCGCCGAGGCCGATCACCGTCGCGAGCGCCGCCGCCGGCAGCGTCCGGCCGGTCCCGTGCACCGTCTCGGCGAACAGGTCGCGGCCGAGCCGGTCGGTGCCGAACGGATGGCCGGGCGACGGGGCGTGCAGGTGCGCGGCGGTGTCGACGGCCAGCGGGTCGCCGGGGGCGAGCAGCGCCGGCGCGACGGCCGCGACCACGACGAGGCCGACCCAGAGGAGCGCCAGGGCGAGCCCGGGGTCGCGCAGCAGGTGCGCCAGCGAGCGCAGCAGGCCGGCCGCGGTCCGCGGCGCGGGACCCGGCTCCGGGAAGCGCTCGCCGGCCGGCAGGGCGACGTCGGTGACCGACATCCCGCTCACCCCCGGCCCGCGAGGCCGGACAGCGCGAAGCGCCCGGCGGGGCGCCGCGCGACCGCGAGCCGCGGATCGAGGACCCGGTACAGCAGGTCGACGGCGAGGTTGACGCTGACGAACACCAGCGCGCCCAGCAGCACCACGCCCTGCACGACGGGCAGGTCCTCGGCCGCCACCGCGCCCTGGGTGACCTGGCCGAGGCCGTTGCGGGAGAACACCGCCTCGACCACGATCGCGCCCGTGAGCAGCCCGCCGACGAGCAGCCCGGCCAGCGTCAGGGCGGGGAGCGCGGCGTTGCGCAGGACGTGCCGGACGTTCGTCCGGAGCGGCCCCGCGCCCTTGGCGCGGGCGACGGCCACGTAGTCCTTGCCGAGCTCGTCGCCCATGCTCTTCGCCAGAACCTGCCCGATGAGCGCCGCGGGCTGGACGGCGATGGTGACGGCGGGCAGCACCAGCCCGCGGAGCCCGCCCTCCCCGATCGCGGGGAAGACGTTCCAGGTGAAGGAGAGCCACTGCAGCAGGAGCAGCCCGATGACGAAGGCCGGGATCGCGACGCCGAGGGGCGGCAGGCTCAGCAGCGTCCGCCGGAGCCGGCGAGAGCCGGTCACGGTGGCCAGCACCGCCAGCGCCGTCCCGAGGAGCACCCCGAGGACGAGCCCCGCCCCCGCCACCGCGAGCGTCGGCGGGAGCGCCCGCCCGATCAGGGACGTCACCGGCTCGCCGGACTGGAGCGACCGGCCGAGGTCCCCGTGCAGCGCCCCGCCCAGTTTGGTCAGGTACTGCTCCACCAGCGGGCGGTCGAGGCCCATCTCATGCCGGAGCTGGGCGAGCTGCTCCGGTGTGACGCTGTTGTTGGCGCCGGCCGCGATCGCCGCCGGGTCGCTCGGCAGCGCGTACAGAACGGCGAACGAGAGCGTGTAGGCCGCCCAGAGCACGAACAGCCCTTGGAGCACTCGTCCGCCCAGAAACCGCGCCATCGATTCGAAGCCCTTCCTCCGCCGGCGGTTCCGGCGATTCCGATCCATGCCCAGGCTGCCGTGAACGGCAGATGCGGACCCCCTTCCGCGACCCCCTACGCCACCCCTGAATCGGCGGGCGCCGCCCGCGCGGCGAACGCATGGGCGCCGGGGCCGGCCTCCGCGCGCGTGCCGTCGGGGAGCACCACCTCGGCCGTCGTGCCGGGCGGGACCGTGACCTCCAGCGAGAAGCGGCCCCGCTCGGCGCGCCACCCGGCCTCGATCCGCCCGTAGGGGCAGTCGTACGTCACCTCGGCCCAGGTCAGGCCGCCGCCCGGCCGCGGGGGGGGCCGGCACCCCCCGGGGGGGGGCCGCGCGGGGGGGGGGCCCCCGCCCGCCCCCGGGGCGGGGCGGGACCACGACAAGCACGCCCCCC
>NZ_JBEYYT010000469.1:0-6965 GCF_040645715.1 Spirillospora sp. NPDC046719
GGCGGCGGCCGGCGGCGGGGCCGTCCGGTCGAGGTCGCGGGAGGTCAGGAGACCGCCCCGGCCACGATCGCGGCGACGGCGATGTCGGCGGCGGCGACCACCCAGCCCGCCGGATGGATCGCCTCCCCGTTGACCAGCGTCGCGCCCAGCTTGCCCGGCGTGATCATGTCGAGGAAGTAGAACGCCACCACCATCAGCACGATGCCGATCGCGCCGTACACGGCGGTGTCGACCAGGCCGTTGCTCAGGTCGTTGTCGCTGGTGACGATCGCGGTGGTGACGATCGCGCCGATGCCGAGGAGCTTCTCGCCGAGCAGCAGGGCGGCGCCCCGGTTGCCCTCGGTCCAGATCTGGTGGCCGAGACGGCCGGGCGTCGTCACCTCCACCACCAGGTAGCCGATCGCCATCAGCGCGATGCCGACCGCGCCGTAGGCGAAGGTCGCGCCGATGTCATGAGCCATGTCGTTCATCCGTTGCTCCTCATTTGCCCGACCCTGGACCGCCGCCGCGGAAGGACGCGATGCCGTGCTTGTTCCAGCCGCCACTGCCGGGCGCGCTCCAGCGGTGGCCGACATGGGAGTAGTAGCGGTTGTAGCCGCCGGACGGCTTGTCGAGGGTGATGTGGCTGCCGCCGCCGTACGGCGTCACCCCGACGACCAGCTTCGGGTAGCGCAGGAACACCCCGCCGCCGTTGCCGTACGTCGCGAGGTCGTCGACGCGGTCGATCGCCTTGAACTTGCGGTTGATCGCCGACGCGACCGTCCGCGGCGGCTGCGACGACTGGAAGGTGTTGTAGCCGATCTTGTGGTACTTCTTGGCCAGCCACGACGACTGCGAGTCGCCGCAGCCGCCGAGCGCCACGGCCAGCAGGACGGCGGCCGCCCCGCCGGCCGCGGCCCGGTGCGTGCTGTTCATGTAGGTCTCACCAACCGGCTCCGCGTCATCACGATCTCCCGGGTCTGGGGGTAGGCGTGCCAGGTGTGCCAGCCGATCCCGGCCCGCTGTTCGGTGTTCTCCGCGCCCGTTCCGCCGCTGGCCGCGCCGTCCGTGCGCATGTCCAGGGCGTCCAGGCCCGCGCCGTCCAGGGCAACGCCGTCCAGGCCCGCGCCGTCCAGGGCGAGGGCGGTGACGGCGTACCGCGAACCGGGGAAGGCGCCGGTCAGGGCGTCGCCGCGGTCGGCGAGCCGCGCGCAGATCCCTTCGACGGCCCGGCCGAACGCCGCGTCGTCGGGGTGCACGGCCGTCGTCGCGGTGAACGCGTAGGACCAGCCCGGCAGCGTCGTCGCGGCGCTGCCCGGCAGCGGCTCGGCGCCGGTCCCCGGCAGGCACGCCACGGTCTCGCTGAGCGGCCCGGCGATCACCTGGTGGGACGCGCCGAGCAGGCGCAGCTGGACGGTCAGCCCGCCGCGCTCCACCGGCAGGACGGCGAGCGCGTCCAGCGGCGGAAGGCCGAGCGCGTACGACAGCCCGTCGGCGCGCGCGTCCTGGTAGGGGGTGTCGAGGACGGTCAGCATTCAGCCGCTGCCCGGGTAGATGGTCATGGTGCCGGCGGGCACGCGCTCGCCGAGCCCGGCCTCCCACTGGCCGCCGCCGTACTGCTCGAACGACAGGTAGCGGCCGCCCGGCCCCTCGTAGTCGACGTACTCGACGCGGCCGCGGACGCCGACCCCGGTCGTCCCCTCGCTGGTGTAGTCGGCGGTGCCGTGCTCGTCGCGGCGGTACTCGACGCCCTCGACGGTGACGGTCCGGTCGCCGGGGCGCAGGTCGCCGATCTCGTACTCGGTCCAGAAGACGACCTCGAGGTCCGGGTCCTCCTCCACCGACAGCCACACCTTCTGGCCCTCGATGGTGTCGGCGTCCAGGAGGTGCTCCGACCAGGTGAAGCCGCCCTCGCGCAGCCGCAGCGAGCCGCGCACGAAGTAGCGGGTGCCGAGGTACTCGACCATGTCGCCGGCCTTCAGCGTGCGCGGGTCGCCCGCGACGCTCTGCTCGGGCGCGAACGGGTCGTGGGGCACCGCCGGAGCGGGCGGCGGGGACGACCGGCGCCGGCTCAGCACCACGACGAGCACGACCACCGCGACCACCACCGCCACCGCGGCGACGATCAGCGCTATCGCGAGCACCAGCTCGGGACCACCCACGGACATCCCTCCAACGACGCGCCCGGAAAAGCGGGCGGAGACCTGCGGATCCTACCGATTGTGGCGGTCCACGCCCATACCGCGATCAGACGCAAAGGCGGAAGATCCGGTTTCATGTGGAAAACCCGGATCCGCGAGGGCGGATCCGGGTTCCGGTCGTACGTGGTCTCCGGGCTTGCGGAGGCGGGGTCAGAGGCGGGCGGCGGCCGCGGCGACGCGCTCGTCCGTGGCGGTGAACGCGATGCGGACGTGCCGGGCGCCGGCCGTCCCGTAGAACTCGCCGGGGCCGACGAGGATGCCGAGCGACGCCAGGTGCCCGACGGTCTCCCAGCACGGCTCGTCGCGCGTCGCCCACAGGTACAGCGACGCCTCGGAGTGGTCGATGCGGAACCCGTGCCGCTCGAACGCGGCGCGCAGGCCGGCGCGGCGCCGCGCGTACCGGGCGCGCTGCTCGTCGGCGTGCCCGTCGTCGTCGAACGCCGCGACCATCGCCGCCTGCACCGGCGCCGGAACGATCATCCCCGCGTGCTTGCGGACCTCCAGCAGCCGCTTCACGATCGCGAGGTCGCCGGTGACGAACCCGGCGCGGTAGCCCGCCATGTTCGACCGCTTGGACAGCGAGTTCACCGCGAGCAGGCCCTCGTGGGAGCCGCCGCACACGTCCGGGTGCAGGACCGAGACGGGCGGGCGCTCCTCGTCCCAGCCGAACTCCAGGTAGCACTCGTCGCTGACCACGATCGCGCCGCGCTCGCGCGCCCACGCGACGACCTTGCGCAGGTGCTCGGCGGGCAACACCTTCCCCGTCGGGTTGGACGGCGAGTTCACCCACACGATCTTCGGGCGGACCGGGCCGAGCTTCAGCAGGCCGTCCGTCGCGACGGGCTCCGCGCCCGCCAGCCGGGCGCCCACGTCGTAGGTCGGGTACGCCAGCTCGGGGAAGACGACCTTGTCGCCGGGGCCGGCGCCGAGCAGCGTCGGCAGCCACGCCACCAGCTCCTTGGTGCCGATGACGGGCAGCACCGCGGCCGGGTCGGCGCCGGTCACGCCCGCGCGGCGCCGCAGCCAGCCCGCGACCGACTCGCGCAGCTCGGGCGTGCCGTAGGTGGCGGGGTAGCCGGGCGCGTCGGACGCCTCGGCGAGCGCCTTGCGGACGGCGTCGGGCGTCGGGTCCACGGGGGTGCCGACGGACAGGTCGACGATGCCGTCCGGATGCTCGGCCGCGCGCTTCTTGTACGGCTCCAGCCGGTCCCACGGAAAGTCCGGCAGCGTGAACAAGACCCAGCCCTCCTCGCCGGGACGCGCGGGCGCCCCGAATCAGCAGGGCCGTGGCCTCCCGCGGAATGCGCGGTAGACCACGGCCCGGATGCGTTGAACCGCAATGACCGTCGCCGGGACGCTCCCGAAAGGTCGCGACCCGCCGCACCGGCCGGTTTCAGCCCGTTATCAGTCGTCCTGGCTCTGCGGGGGCAGCGCCGCGACGATCGGGTGGTCCTTGTCGATCTTGCCCACCTTGGAGGCGCCGCCGGGCGAGCCCAGGTCGTCGAAGAACTCCACGTTCACCTTGTAGAAGTCCTTCCACTGGTCGGGGACGTCGTCCTCGTAGTAGATGGCCTCAACCGGGCAAACCGGCTCGCACGCACCGCAGTCGACGCACTCGTCCGGGTGGATGTAGAGCTGACGCTTCCCTTCGTAGATGCAGTCGACCGGGCACTCCTCGATGCATGCCTTGTCGAGCAGGTCCACGCAGGGCTGCGCAATGACGTAGGTCACGTCAGTGACTCCTCTCGGGTTTCCGGCCCCGCCGCACGTCACGGCTCACCGCAAGCTCGCTGTGAATAGTATGGCCACCACCGCGCAGTCGATTCGACATGGGGGTCCTCACATGTCTGGCCGCTTTGCCGCGCGCCTGGTGGTGTCCATCAGTAGCGCGGACGTGGGTCAGCGGGTCTCGCTGCGCCGTCGTCTGCCAACGGGAGAGTACAGCGACGTGGTCGGCGTACTCGAATCCTGGTCCAACAAGACGCTCCAGGTGCGCCGTCGCAACGGCGAACTGGTCGAGGTGCCCGAGGAGATCGTGGTCGCGGGCAAGGTCGTCCCGCCCATGCCCCCGCCGAAGCGCCGCGGAGTCTGACGGCGTTCGCGCGGAGGCCGGCGCGACCAGGCCGGGGCGCCCCTCGGGAGCGTCAGTGGCCTTCGGCCTGCTGCTGCCCGGGGCCTGACTTGGACGGCGCGGGACCCGACTTCGACGGCGCTGGGCCGGCGGGCGAGCCGGGAGGCGGCGGGCTGGCCGTGACGGGCGCCGGGGACGCGGTCTTGGGCGGCAGCAGCTCGGAGTAGGTCTGGCCGGGCTTCAGCTGCCGGTTCTGGAACAGCTCCGACACCGTGACGAACGTGAAGCCGCGCTTCTTCAGCCCCGCGATGACCGCCGGGATCGCCTTCACGCTCGGCTTGTGGATGTCGTGGAACAGGATGATGCCGCCGGCCTGCGGTTCCTTGATCCCGACCCGGGTGTCGCGGGCGGTGTTCAGGTAGCGCCAGTCCTCGGTGTCGACGCTCCACAGGATCAGCGGCATCCCGATGGTCTGCCCGACGCGCTTGTTCGTCGCGCCGTACGGCGGGCGCATGATGGTCGGCTTGATCCCGCCGGACGCCTTGGTGATCGCGTCCTGGGTGCGCTGGATCTGCGTCTTGACGGCGGGCAGCGACATCGCGGTGAGCTGCGGATGGTTCCAGCTGTGGTCGCCGATCTCGTGCCCCTCCATCACCTCGCGGCGCACGGCGGCCGGGAAGCTCTGGACGTTCTGCCCGATGAGGAAGAACGTGGCGCGCACGCCCTCCTTCTTCAGCACGTCGAGCAGCCCGTTCGTGTACGGGCCCGGACCGTCGTCGAACGTCAGCGCGACGCACTTGGTCCGGTCGCAGTCGATCTTCCGCTGGGCCGGCGGCTGCTGCGGGCGCGGCGCCGTCCGCGCCTTCTTCCCGGCCGCGACCTGGTGGCCGGCCGTCCGCGCCTGCCTCTTCTCCGCGTGACCGCATCCCGAGACGAGCAGGAGACCGGCCGCGATGATGGCGAATGTCCTGATCCGCACCACGCACCCCCGTAACGTGTTGCCTCGGGCCGCTTCTTACCCTGCGCCTCACTCGCAACACACGTCACCAAGGTCCGGATTACCAAGATCGTCCTTGGGGCGCGACGGGGGGACGCAGCCCCATGATGCAGCCGGTACCGGCCCCCCGCGCCACCCCGGGTGAGAGAAGTGTCGCCCTCCGGTTCCACCGGCGCTCCCCTGCGGCCGTGAACTCCCGCCGCCCCTGCGGGTGATGACGGGTGACCGACGCGCGCCTCATCGAACGGTCCGGGCGGCACCCCGAGGCGTTCGCGGCCCTGTACGACCGGCACGCGCCCTCCATCCACCGGTACGTCGCGCGCAGGCTCGGCGAGCAGGCCGCCGACGACGTCGTGGCCGAGACGTTCCTGGCCGCGTTCCGCCGCCGCGACCGCTACGACCCGGGGCGCCCCGACGCGCGGCCGTGGCTGTACGGGATCGCGGCGAACCTCATCGGCAAGCACCGCAGGGCGGAGACGCGGATGCTGCGGGCGCTGGCCCGCACCGGCGCCGACCCGGTGACCGACGCCATGGACCGGGTGGACGCGCGGGTGAGCGCGGCGGCCGCCTCCCGGCCGCTCGCCGGCGCGCTGGCCGGCCTGCCGCGGGGCGACCGGGACGTGCTGCTGCTCGTCGCGTGGACGGACCTGTCCTACGACCAGGTCGCCGAGGCGCTGTCGATCCCCGTCGGGACGGTGCGGTCCCGGGGCCGGAGCCGGGGCCCGAGCGGCTGGCGCCCGGCCGCGACCGGCTCGTCCGTGAGGCCCGCGGCCGGCGCCGCGTCCACGTCCCGGCATGGCGGGCGGGGCTGGCGGCCGGGGTCGCCGCGGCCGCGGCGGCGGCTGTCGCGGCGGTCGCCCTGGACGGCGCGGACCCCGCTCCGCGGCCGGTCGCCGCGCGTCCGGTGAGCGCGACGCGGATCCTGGAGCGCGCCGCGGAGACCGTCGCGGGCCGCCCCGACCGGCGCCCGGCGCCGCACCAGTGGGTCTACACCAGGACGTATCAGGCGGGCATGGAGGGCGCTCCGTCCGCCATGCGGCACCTGGAGAGCTGGGTCCGCTTCGACGGCCGCGAGACCGCCCGGTACGACGCCCGGCCGGGCAGGAAGCCGCGGCTGGTCGTCTCGCGGACGGGCCGGGACGGCGACGCCGAGGAGCGCTCGCCCGCGCAGTGGTACGACTACCTGCGCGCGCTGCCGGACGACCCGGCCGCGCTGCTGGCGAGGATCGACCAGCGCGCGGCGTCGTACAACGCCGAGAACGGCGGGCGGCTCTACACCGGCGAGGACGGCCGGGACCAGTGGGTGTTCGGCCGGCTCGCGGACTTCCTCGGGCAGGGGCCGTCCACGCCGGACTCGCGGCGCGCCGCCGTCTTCCGTGCGCTGGCCCGCATCCCGGGCGTGCAGGTGAAGGAGGGGACGAGGGACGCGCTCGGACGTCCCGGCACCACCGTCTCCCGTACCGGCCGGGACGGGGAGCGGCTGGAGTTCTTGCTGGCCCTCGGGACGTACGACTACCTCGGGCGGCGGATCGTCCAGGCCAAGGACCAGCGCCTTCCGAAGCTCCCCGGCAAGCGGGGCGGCCCCGAGACCATCCGTGCCGGAACCGTCATGAACGAGCAGGCGGTCGAGGTGTCCGCGATCGTCGACGGCGCGGGACGGCGGCCCTGACGCGCGGCGCGCCGCCCTCGCGGACCGCGGACGGCGGGCGGGGGCGGC
>NZ_JBEYYT010000470.1:0-6950 GCF_040645715.1 Spirillospora sp. NPDC046719
CCGCCGCGAGGGCGGCGCGGGCGGCCTCGGGAGCCCGGTCTCCGGCCGGAGGATGGACGATCGTCACACCGCTCCTACAGGGCTTCCGAGCCGGTCTCGCCGGTCCGCACGCGGACCACGGTGTCCACGGGGACCGCCCAGACCTTGCCGTCGCCGATCTTGTCGGTGCGCGCCGACTTGACGATGACGTCGATGATGTCGTCGGCGTCCTCGTCGTCCACGAGCACCTCGACGCGCAGCTTGGGCACGAGGTCGACCTTGTACTCGGCGCCGCGGTAGACCTCGGTGTGGCCCTTCTGGCGGCCGTAGCCGCTGGCCTCGCTGACGGTCATCCCCTTGACCCCGAAGGTCTCCAGCGCCGCCTTGACCTCGTCCAGCTTGAACGGCTTGATGACGGCGGTGATCAGCTTCACGCGTCGGCCTCCACCTTCTTGTCGGGCGACACCGCGCGCGGTGCCGCGGTGCCGGTAACGGCGGCGCGGGAGGCGCCTCCTCCCGCGGGAGCGAGATCGTACGCCGTCTCCGCGTGCGCGGTGACGTCGATCCCGGCGGCCTCGTCGTCGGCGGAGATCCGGAACCCGATCGTCATGTCGATGATCTTTCCGATGACCCAGGCCATGACGAACGAGTACAGGCCGATCACGACGGGGCCGAGCGCCTGCAGGCCCAGCTGGTGCGCGCCGCCGCCGTAGAACAGGCCCTTGTGCTGGCCCGGCAGGAACGGGTAGGCGGCCAGGAAGCCGAGCGACAGCGCGCCGATCGCGCCGCCGACCAGGTGGACGCCGACGACGTCGAGGGAGTCGTCGTAGCCGAGCTTGTACTTCAGACCGATCGCGTAGGCGCAGACGACGCCCGCGATGGCGCCGAGGACGATCGCCGCCCACGGGTCGACGAACCCGCACGCCGGGGTGATCGCGACAAGGCCGGCGACGGCGCCGGACGCGACGCCGAGGGTGGTGGCGTGGCCGTCGCGCAGCTTCTCGACCAGGGCCCAGGCGCCCGCGGCGACGGCGGTGGCGATCTGGGTGTTCATGAACGCGAGGCCGGTGGTGCCGTCGACGGCGAGCTCCGACCCGGCGTTGAAGCCGAACCAGCCGAACCACAGCAGGCCGACGCCGAGCAGCACGAACGGCAGGTTGTGCGGCCGCATCGGCTCCTTCGGCCAGCCCCGGCGCTTGCCGAGGACGAACGCCAGCGCGAGGCCCGCCGCCCCGGCGTTGACGTGCACGACGGTGCCGCCCGCGAAGTCCTCGATGCCGAGCTTGTTCAGCCAGCCGGTGCCCCACACCCAGTGCGCGACGGGGAAGTACACCAGCGTCGCCCAGGCGACGGTGAACGTCATCCAGGCGCCGAACTTGGCACGGTCCGCGATGGCGCCGCTGATGAGCGCGACCGTGATGATCGCGAACGTCAGCTGGAACATCGAGAAGACCATGGTCGGGATGTTGTCGCTCTGGTCCTTCAGCAGCCCTTCGGAGACCTGGGTCGCGACGCCCTTCAGCCCGACGGCGTCGAATCCGCCGATGAACTTGTTGACGAACGAACTACCGTTGTCGGTGAAGGCGATGGAGTGCCCGAAGAGGACCCAGAGGATGGTGACGCTGATGATGGCGCCGAACGACATCATCATCATGTTGAGGACGCTCTTCGCCCGCGTCATGCCGCCGTAGAAGAAGGCGAGCCCGGGTGTCATGAGCAGCACCAGCGCCGCTGCCGCCAGCATCCAGGCGGTCGCGCCTGTATCGATCTTCATCTCGGAGAGTGCCCCTCCTCGACCGGAAACGTGGATGCCCCGAGATTCCTGGGCGGCCGTTTCACCGGCGCGCCACCCGTGTTTCCGGAGTGTGAAACCCCGCCGCGGCGTGTTTCACGGCTGTTTCGGAACCCTCACCGCCTTACCCGCCCGGCGGCAACCGTTTCCTTTTCCCCGGGTCATGCTCCGGTCCAGGTGAAACGGCGCCCGAAAAGAACGGCGCCCCGCGACCGGAAGGGTCACGGGGCGCCGTGCGGCGGTGCCGTTCAGTCGCCGTGCGGCGGTGCCGTTCAGTCGCCGAGGATCGCGTCCACGAACGCCTCCGGCTCGAACGGGGCGAGGTCGTCCGGGCCCTCGCCCAGCCCGACCAGCTTCACCGGGACGCCCAGCTCGCGCTGCACCTGGACCACGATGCCGCCCTTGGCGGTGCCGTCCAGCTTGGTCAGCACCACGCCGGTGATGTTGACGACCTCGGCGAACACGCGGGCCTGCTGCATGCCGTTCTGCCCGGTCGTGGCGTCCAGGACGAGCAGCACCTCGTCCACCTCGGCCTGCTTCTCGACGACCCGCTTGACCTTGCCGAGCTCGTCCATCAGCCCGGTCTTGGTGTGCAGCCGGCCCGCGGTGTCGATGATCACCACGTCGACCCGGGTGTCGATGCCCTGCTTGACCGCGTCGAAGGCGACGCTGGCGGGGTCGGCGCCCTCGTCCTTGCGGACGACCTGCGCGCCGACCCGCGAGCCCCACGTCTCCAGCTGGTCGGCGGCGGCGGCGCGGAAGGTGTCGGCGGCGCCGAGCAGCACGGTGTTGCCGTCGCCGACCAGGACGCGGCCGAGCTTGCCGCAGGTGGTGGTCTTGCCGGTGCCGTTGACGCCGACGACCATCAGCACCGCGGGCCGGTCGCCGTGCGACTCGGTGCGCAGCGAGCGGTCCAGGTCGGCGCCGATCTGCTTGACCAGCTCCTCCTTCAGCAGCGCGCGGACCTCCTCCGGGCTGCGGGTGCCGAGCACCTGCACCCGGGTCCGCAGGTCGTCGGTGACCTGGCGGGCGACGGCGGCGCCCATGTCGGCGGTGATGAGGGTGTCCTCGATCTCCTCCCAGGCGTCGTCGTCGAGGGTGTCGCGCGACAGCAGCCCGAGCAGGGTCCGGCCGAACGTGTTCTGGGAGCGCGCGAGCCGGGCCCGGAGCCGGACGAGCCGTCCCGCGCCGGGGGGCGGCCGCTCGATCTCGACGGTGGGCGGCGGGGCCGGCGCCTCGGTGGGCGGCGCCCGCTCGATGGTGGGGGCCGCGGCCTCCGCCTCGTCGACGGCGGTCGCGCCGTGCTGCTCGGCGGGCGGCCGCTCGGCGGGCGGGACCGGCGGACGGCGGCGGCGGACCGGGCGGCGCAGCAGCGTGACCCCGCCGACGATCAGCGCGACCGCGCACAGCGCGACGATGACGATCACATATTCCATAGCGTCCCCAGTTTTCCAGACCGGCGGCGCTGGACCTAACCACCGCCGATCACGCGCCCGCCCCGCACCTGAACGGCACGCCCCCGGCGGGCGTGCCGATCAGCCCCGGAGCGGCGGCCCCGGGGTCTCCCCCGGTACCGATGCCCGTTCGGAGCTCTCCCACTCGTCGACGTTGCGCAGCAGGGCCTCCAGGTAGGAGCGCAGATGGGTGCGGTAGACCTCGCTGTAGGTGCGCAGGTAGGCGATCTCGCGCTCCAGCTCGTGCCGCCGCCCTTCGTCGGCCGGGGCGGCCGGTCCGGGCTGCGCCGTCGCGGCGGGCGGCGGCACCGACCGGACCGCGGCGTCGGCGACCTCGGCGGCCTTGCGGTGCGCGTCCTCCAGCATCTGCTCGGCGCGGCCCTTCGCGTCGGACAGGATCGCCTCGCGGTGCAGCCGGGCCTCGTGCGCCAGCTCGCGGGTGTAGCGCTCGGCGTCCGCGACGTACAGGTCGGCGGTCTGCTGGGCCTGCGACAGGATCCGGACGGCCTGGAAGTGCGCGTCCTCGGGGGCCATGACGCCGCCCGCGCCGCGGCCCGCCTGGGCGCGCAGCCGGTTCACCTCCTCGCCCAGCGCGGCCTTCTGGTTGAGGATCTGGACGAGTTCCCGCTCGACGTACTGCAGGAAGCCGCGGACCTGGTCCTCGTCGTAGCCGCGGCGGCCGAGGGCGGCCCGCGCGAACACCACCGACTGCAGTTCGCCGGGGGTCAGCCGGGTGCCGTCGGGCACGACGGGGAGGTTCGGGGAGTTCACTGCGGTCACCTCTGTGCGTCGGCGAAGGTTTCCAGGCGGATGCGGTCGCGCGCGACGCCCGCCGCGATGAGCCGGTCGACGGCGGTCTCCGTCATCGCCGCCGGCCCGCACACGTAGGCGTCGTGGCCGGGCCAGGGGCCGCGGCGGGCCACCACGTCGGGCAGGTCGCCGTGCTCGATGCCCTCCGGGCCGGGGCCGCGGCCGCCGCCGGACCCCAGCAGCGCGGAGAAGCCGTGCCCGCCGGACTCGTCGGGCGCGGGCTCGTCCGACACGGCGGGGACGACGGTCAGCCACGGCAGCTCGGCGGCGCGCTTGCTCAGGTCCTCCAGGTCGTACAGGCCGTCGCGGTCGCGGGCGCCGAAGAACAGGTGCACGCGCGGCGGCGCGGGACGGCCGGCGATCTGCTCCAGGATCGCCTTGAGCGGCGCGAGCCCGGTGCTGCCCGCGACGAGCAGCACGTCCCGGCCGGACGACTCGTCCAGCGTGAGCGTGCCGACGGGCGCGCCCATCCGGACCCGGTCGCCGGGGTTGGTGGCGCGGACCAGGACGGGGCTGACCGGCCCGCCGTCCACCAGCCGGACGTGGAAGTCGACGGTGTGGTCGGGGCGCGGCGCGTTCGCCATCGAGTAGTACCGCCAGTGCCGCAGCCGCGACGGCACCTCCAGCGCGACGGACTGCCCCGGCGTGTACGGCAGCGGGCGGTCCGGCAGGATCCGCAGCACGGCGATGTCGAAGCGGCGCCGCTCCGCCGCGACGACCTGGCCGTTCCACCAGGCGGGGCTGGCGAGCGCGTCCTCGTCGGCGGCCTCCAGCATGACCTTGGCGACCAGGCTGTAGGCGGCGTTCCAGTCGCTCTCGACGTCCGCGCTCCAGGCCGGGCCGGAGAAGTGCCGGAGCGTGGCGAGCAGGCTCGCCCCGACGTGCGGGTAGTGCTCGGCGACGATGCCGAACCGGCGGTGGTCGCGGCCGAGCTGCTGCAGGAAGGGCACGAGCGAAGGCAGGTCGTCGACCTTGGAGACGATGTGGCCGAGCGCGCGCAGCAGTTTGTCGCGCTGCCCGGTCATCCCGATCGGGAACATGTCGCGCAGGTGCGGGTTGCGCACGAACAGGTCGGAGTAGAAGAACAGGGCGACGGCGTCGCCCTGTCCGGCGACGGCGGCGAAGTTGTCCTTCAGGCGCTGGGCGTCCACGCGGCGGTCAGGCGACGGGCTCGGCGGCGGCCTCCGTCATGACCTGGGCGACCAGGCCGTAGGCGGCGGCCCAGTCGCGCTCCAGGTCCTCGTTCCAGTCGGGGCCGCTGAAGTAGGCGAGGGTCGCCAGCAGGCTGGCGCCGACGAGGGCGTAGTGCTCGGCGGCGACACCGAATCCGTGGTGCCGGCGGCCGAGATCCTGCAGGAACGGGACGAGCGTATCGGTGTCGTCGACCGTCGACACGATGTGCGACAGCGCGCCGAGCAGCACCTCGTGCTGCTTGCTCATCGCGGCCGGGAACATGCTTCTGAGCTGCGGTTCCCGGGCGAACAGATCGGCGTAGAAATATTCGGCGACGACAATGCCGTTCGCTCCCACCTGCGCGAAATTGTCCTTGAGTTTCTGCGGGTCCACGGGTGTCCTCTCCAGCGGTTCGCCGAGCCCGGGCGGGGTGTCCGGGAGGGGAGCCGGAGAACCACGGGGCACATGACTAGTGGAACCACCGGGCGGGCACAAGCCCGTCAGCGTCGCCGCGGGATCACGGTCGGTGCACGCCCGCGGCACCATTCACCCGTCACCGGGGAAAATGCGGCGACGGCAATGCGCTATTCGGACGCGAAATATTTCGGGTGAACTTACGGAACGTCCACGCAACGAGACGGCGGTCTACACCGGTAGACCAATTGGAATGGTCCAATTTCGCGGGCGAATGACGGGTCAGGCGGGTTCCTGCTCGCGGAGGCGCTGGCTCACGACCTGGGTGACGCCGTCGCCGCGCATGCTGACGCCGTAGAGGGCGTCGGCGCCCTCCATGGTGCGCTTCTGGTGGGTGATCACGATGAGCTGGGACGACTCGCGCAGCTCCTCGAACACGGTGATCAGCCGCTGGGTGTTGGTGTCGTCGAGCGCGGCCTCGACCTCGTCGAGCACGTAGAACGGCGACGGCCGGGCCTTGAACACCGCGACCAGGAACGCGATCGCCACCAGCGACCGCTCGCCGCCCGACAGCAGCGACAGCCGCTTCACCTTCTTGCCGGGCGGGCGCGCCGCGACCTCGACGCCGGTGGCGAGCATGTCCTCCGGCTCGGTGAGCGACAGGCTGCCCTCGCCGCCGGGGAACAGCCGCGCGAAGATCCGCTCGAACTCGCGGGCCGTGTCGTCGTAGGCGGCGGCGAACACCTGCTGCACCCGGTCGTCGACCTCCTTGACCAGGGCGAGCAGCTCCCGCTGCGTCTTCTTCAGGTCGTCGAGCTGCGAGGTGAGGAACGCGTGCCGCTCCTCCAGCGCCGCGAACTCCTCCAGCGCGAGCGGGTTGACCTTGCCGAGCTGGTTGAGCTGGCGCTCGGCGGCCTTGGCGCGCTTCTCCTGGACGGCCCGCACGTACGGGGCCGGCCGCGCGTCCTCGCCCTGGTCGGGGTCGGGCGGGACGGGCTGGTCGGGACCGTACTCGTTGACGAGGGACTCGGTCTCCAGGCCGAACTCCTCCAGCGCGCGCTGCTCCAGCTGTTCGAGGCGGAGCCGCTGCTCGGCGCGCGCGACCTCGTTGCCGTGCACGACGTTGACGAGCCGCTCCAGCGTGCCCGACAGCTCCCGGACCTGGGTGCGGACGACCTTCAGCTCGGCCTCGCGGGCCGCCTTGGCCTGCTCGGCGGCCTCCCGCCGGCGGACGGCGGCGGCCAGCGACAGCTCGATCCGGTCCAGCGCTGTGCGCGCGCCCTTGAGGACGGCCTTGGCGGTCCTCGCCTGGAGCTCGCGGCGGGCGC
>NZ_JBEYYT010000471.1:0-6950 GCF_040645715.1 Spirillospora sp. NPDC046719
CGGGACGGGCGGGCGCCGCCTCGGCGGGGCCCGCGGTGGCCGCCGTCAACGCCACCACCGCCGCGAGTGCGGCGACGAGCCGTACATGATGCATGCGGCGTACACAGCGCATGCGACGCGCGGCGGGCGCGCCGACGGCGGCGTGCGCACCGGCGCTCGGATGCGCGTCGACGGCGGGGCGCCTGCGGCGGGCGGGGTGCGTGCGGACCTGCATCAGCCCTGCTCCTTCGGGGTGAGGGTCAGGTCGGCGGTGTTGCCGGGACCGGAGGTGAACGAGCCGAGCAGCCCGGTCAGCACGCCGCAGTCCTGGAGCGTGGGAAGCGTGAAGCCGGTGCTCGCGAGCCGTCCGCCCAGCGCCGGGTCGAAGGGGCCGCCGGAGTCCAGCGGGACGTCGGCGGGCGCGGCCGTCCGGCACTGATCGCCGCCGCCGACCGGGAGCCCGAACACCGCGAACGACGTCACCCGGACGTCCAGCGCGGCGTCGGCGGTCAGCGCGCCGCCGGCCAGCTTCCCGGTGGTCGCGGCGGGCCGTCCGAACGCGACGTCCGCCGTGACCGGCAGGAACCCCCACGCCTTGAGGGCGCCCGTGGCGGGGTCGAGGTCGAGGGCGCCGGTGACGTTCCCGGTGCCCGGGTCGATGTCGGCGCTGAGGGAGCCGTTCAGGGGGACGGTCCCGGCGCCCGCCTTGACGGTCGCCGTCCCTTGCACCGTGTAGTCGTGGTGGGTCGGGGTGGGCGTGGAGTCGACGACGTCGAACGTCGCGAGCACGTTGTCCTGCCCGGGGTCCTGCGTGCATTCGGACTCGAACGTGCCGAGCCCGGAGGGGCCGCCGTCGGCGATCGACGGCGTCAGCGTGAGCACGAGGTCCCCGACCCGGATCGTCCCCTTGCCGGTCTTGCGGAACGTCAGCGGGACGGTGGTGCCGCGCGCGTGGACGTCGAAGGCGCCCTCGGCGGGGACGGCGGTGGTGTCGAGCTTCGAAGTGACGGGCACGGCCAGCCCGGACGGCACGTCGGGCACCGTGATCGACGCCTTCGCCAGCGCGGTGCCGTCGAGCTTCGCGGTCCCGACGGCGGCCAGGCCGCGGGTCGAGCCGGCGCTGACGGTGGAGACGGAGTCCACCGTGAACCCCGGCACCTGCTGCCCGCTGACCACGGTCTTCGGCACATCGGTGCTGATCTTGACGCTGACCGGCTCCGGGCCGATCAGCGGGAACACGCAGTGGTAGCCCAGGGTCAGCGAGACCGGGTCGGCCGCGGCGGGCGCCGCGGTCCCGGCGAGGGCGGCGGCGCCGGACGCGAGCGCGACGGCGCACGCGACGGCCGCGTTCCCGGCCGTCCGCCCGGCCGTTCTCCTCGTGGCTCTCACTGCTGTCTCTCCTGGTGCTCGTCCTGCGGGGGATGCGAGGGGGTGCGAGTGTGCGGGGAGGTGGCCCCCGCCGCCGTCCCTGGAAGAGCGGCGGGGGCCGGAATCAGGACCGTTCGGTCACTGCCGAAGGATCACTTCTTCGGCGCGGCCTTCAGGTCGATCGTGTTCCCCGGGCCGGCGGCCAGCGCGCTGACCAGCGGGGTGAGGAAGCCGCAGCCGGTCAGGCCGGGCAGGGTGTAGGTGCCGGTGAGCGTCCCGCCGCCCGCCACGCTGAAGTTGGTGGACTTCAGCGGGATGTCGGCCGGGGCGCTCGTCTGGCAGGTGCTGCCGACGCCGAGGTCCATCCCGAACACCTTGATCGAGGGGATCTTGACGACGGTCTTGGTGTCGGTGCTGAGGGTGGTGCCCGACAGGGTGCCGGTCGTCTTGCCCTGCGGGGCGAAGGCGATGTCGGCGGTCGCCGGGATGAACCCGAACAGCGAGAAGGTGCCGGTGGTCGGGTTCAGCGTCAGGTCCGCGGAGACCTTGCCGCCGCCGTCGACCGTGGCGTTGACCGCGCCGTTCAGCGCGACCTTGCCGTTCAGGCCCTTGATGGTCGACGACCCGGACAGCGTGAACGCCGCGCCGCCGCCGGTCGGCGTGCCGGGCACGGTCACCGTGACGGGCGCGGACGGGTCGGACTCGTTGTTCGCGTTGTCCACGGCCGACACCGCGAAGGTGTGGTCGCCCTTGGCCAGGCCGGTAACCTTGGTCGAGGTACCGGTGACCACGGCGGTGCCCTTCTTGCCGTCCACGGTCACGTAGTAGCCCTTGACGCCGGAGCCGCCGTCGTTGTCGGTGGAGGCGTCCCAGATCAGCGCCACGGAACCGTCGTCGGACCCGGTGCCCTTGACGTTCGCCGGGACGGACGGGGCGGTCTTGTCGGGGCCGGGGCCCGTCGCGACCTTCACCGTGACCGGAGCCGACGGGTCGGACTCGTTGTTCGCGTTGTCGACGGCCGACACCGCGAAGGTGTGGTCACCGTCGGCCAGGCCGGAGACGGTCGTGGACGTACCCGTCACCAGGTCGCCCTTCTTACCGTCCACCGTCACGTAGTAGCCCTTGACGCCCGAGCCACCGTCGTTGTCGGTCGAGGCGTCCCAGGACAGCGCGACCGAGTCGTTGTTCGCCGTGCCTTTGACGTTCGCCGGAACCGACGGGGCGGTCTTGTCGGGGCCGGGGCCCGTCGCGACCTTCACCGTGACCGGAGCCGACGCGACGGACTCGTTGTTCGCGTTGTCCACGGCCGACACCGCGAAGGTGTGGTCACCGTCCGCCAGACCCGAGATGGTCGTGGACGTACCCGTCACCAGGTCGCCCTTCTTACCGTCCACCGTCACGTAGTAGCCCTTGACGCCCGAACCACCATCGTTGTCGGTCGAGGCGTCCCACTTCAGCGCCACCGAGCCACCGGTCGCCGTGCCGCTCACGTTCGCCGGAACCGATGGGGCGATCGTGTCGGGCGGCGTCGTCGAGCCGCCGTCCTTGATCGTGAAGCTGAACAGGGTGTTGTCCTGCCCGGACTTCAGGTGGCAGGTGAAGTCGCCGAGGTTGGCGGGGTTGCCGTCGGCGTCGTAGGTCGTGAAGTTCTGGATGTCGATGTCGTCCAGGGCGACCTTGCCGGCGCCGGTCTTGGTGAACGACAGCGCCGGGGCCTTGCCCGGGCCGTTGATCGAGACCGGGCCGGTCGGGGGCACCTTCGTCTTGTCGAGCTTCAGCGCCATCTGCAGCGGCACGGGGTTGGCGATCTCCGGGACCGTGATGGTCGGGTGCGCCAGGGCGGTCCCGTCCATCTGCACGGCGCCGAGCTGCTGGAGCCCGTTCTCGTTGACGTCCGCCGGAACGGTGGAGACGGACGTCACCTGGATCGCCTGCGAGATGAAGTCCTGCGCGGTGGTGTTCACCGGGACCTCGGTCGGGAAGTTCGACTTGACCTTGACGGTCAGGTCGCCGTCGCCCACCAGCGGGTACGGGCAGGTGTACTGCAGCGACTTCTCCGGCGAGGACGGCAGGTCGCCCGCGAGGGTCTGCACCGGGTTCGGCGCCGGGTACTTGCCCGGGACCGGGTCCGGCTTCGGCGGGTTGGTGCCGTCCTCGATGAGGAACTGCTTCAGGACGTTGTTCTGCCCCGGCAGCTGCTTGCAGGACGCGTTGATCTGGCCGAGCCCGGTGGGCTTGCCGTCCGCGCCGAGCGGGCTGATCGCCAGGTCGAGGTTGCCGACCGTGATCTGCGCCCAGCCGGCCTTGTTGAACGTCAGCGGCACCTGCGTGCCGGTGGCGGTGATGTCGAACGGCCCCGAGTCGGGGACGCTGGCGTCGGCCAGCGTCATGTTCGGCTTCAGCGGCAGCCCGCTGGGGTACTGCGGCGCGACGAGCGACGCCTGCGCCTTCGCCGTGCCGGTCAGCTTCTTGGTGAGGGTCGTCCACAGGCCGAACGTGGTGTCGGCGCTGACGGTCGAGACCGCCTTGATGTTGATCGTGGGCGACGGGGTGTTCAGCGCGACCTTGTCCGGGATGTCGGTGGAGATCGCGACGTTGAGGTCCTGCTGCCCGATCAGCGGGTAGCTGCACCGGTACTTGAGGGTCAGGCCGGCGTCGGCGGACGCCGCCGGCGCCGCCACGACGCTCGCCATGGCGAGCATCAGGCCCGCCGTGGAGCCGAGGACCGTACCGGTCCTGACTCTTCGGGACATGTTCTTCGGTTTCACCTCGTACCTCTCGTGTGCGTGAGGTTGGGGGGCATGCCGGGCCGCGGACCGGGTCCGCGACGTGCGGTGACGGGTCCGCCCCCGCCGGCGGGGAGGCGGGGGCGACGCCGTCGGCCAGGCGAGGCCGGGGCCTGCGCCTTGGCGGTGACCGGCGCCTTGGCGTGGACTACGCCTTGGCGGTGAGGTCGAGCGAGATCGTGTTGCCGGACCCGGCGGTGAAGAGGCTGAGGATCCCCGTCAGCGGGCCGCAGTTGTCGATGGAGGACAGCGAGTAGTCGCTCGTCTTGAGCGTGCCGCCCTTGGAGGGGATGAACTTGCCGTCCGACTTGAGGACGATGTCCGACGGCTGGGTGGTCTGGCACTGGTCGCCGCCGCCGATCGGGATGGCCCCGAACACGTTGAACGAGCCGAGCTTGACGAACATCTTGGAGTCCGTCGTGAGCTCGCTGTTGGCGTAGGTGCCGGTGGTCTTGCCCTGCTGGACGAAGGCGATGTCCGCGGTCACCGGCAGGATGCCGAGGATCTGGAAGTTGCCCTTGGTCGGGTTCAGCGTCAGGTCCGCCGTGACGTTGTCGGCGGGCTTGGTGACGTCGAGGTCGGCCTCGACGCTCCCGGTGAGGGGGGTGGTGCCGTTCGGCGCCTTGATGAACGACGACCCCTTGAGGTCGAAGGAGTAGTGGATCGGCGCGGCGGCCGAGGCCGGCATCGCCGACGCGATGGCGGCGGCGCCGAGCGCGATGGCCGCGCCGGCGAGCATCCCGCCCCTGCGCCGGGTGTTCTTGGTGGTCTTCACTGGTACCTCTCGATTCTCTGAAACGCGGTTATCCGATGTGCTGCTCACCCCCGATACCGCATCACCTCCTGAGAACCGTTTTCCGTGGTGTTACGCCGGTAAGCTACTCGCCGTCAACCGCATTCGTCATCGGACGCCGATGACAAATTCTGAGACGTTTCAATCGCCGCCTCACGTGGCCTTTATTGTCGAATGACAACGCTTTTTCGGGCATGCTGAGCAGGCATGATGCCCGTTCGGCGGGCATGCCTTTCGCTGGCCGTCGGGCCAGGCGAGCCGTTATCTCTTCAGTTCCGGCATTGCCGGCGGGCAGGTGGCCGCGGCGCGGCCGCAGATGGTTCCCTGGCTGACCTTCAGATAGTTTCCGGGCCCCGAAACGGCGCCGGTGAAAAGCGGGTCCAGGTTCTCTCCCGACCCGCATCCCTTGAAGGGCGGTATCTCGAAGGAGCCGTGGAGCGTCCCGCCCTTGACGATGTTGGTGACGTCGGCGCCGGGGGCGTCGCCGAGCTCGATGTCCACCGCCCGGTCGGACGCGCAGTGCGCGCCGACGTCCAGCGGCGTCCCGTTGACCGTCACGTCGTACAGCCGGATGGTGACGCGCATCCGGGCCTGGACGCGCTGCCGCGTCTGGCCCTTCTCGTACGGCGCGGAGGTCTCCGTGCCGAGCCCGACCTGGTCCATCTCCATCGTGGCCGTCGTGGGCATGAAGCCGAACGTCAGGAAGGTCGCCTTCGAGCGCAGCGGCTCGTGGAACCGGAAGCGGACGTCCGTCCCGGTGCCCGTGGGCAGGTTCGGGACGATGTTGTACTCGACGTTCGTCAGCGCCGGGTCCGGGGCGGCCGGGTCATTGAGCACGGTCGCGCCGTCGAGCTTGCGCACGTTCGCGAAGCCGTTCATGTAGACGCAGCCGGAGATCAGCCATCCGGGCTCCTTGAGGTCCTGGCAGTCCGGCGGGGCCTCCCCCGGGGGCACCGCCGCGGTCGCCTTCGGGGACGGGGCGGGGGCGGGCGCGGTGCCGTCCGCCACCACGGGGACCGCCGCGAGGACCCGCGCCTGTCCCTGCGCGGGGGTGCAGGCGACGGGGGTCTCCTTGGTGCCTCCGGCGGCGGGCGCCGGCGCGGGCCCGAGGCCCAGGTCGAGTTCGCCGAGGCTGAACGAGAGGGTGCCCGAGGGCCCGGCGGTCGCGGCGGCGGGCCGCCCGGTCGCGGTGAGCGTCACGTCCCCGTCGCCGGGCACGGGCGCGGGCTCGACGGTGAACGCGGGCCAGTCCGCCCTGGCGGCCGTCCCGTTCTGCGTGGTCTGCGCCGCCACCTGCACGGTCCCGCCGACCTTCGCCGCGTCGAGGTCGGCGAGGGCGGCGCGCGGGACGGTCAGGGTCGCCGTCGCCTCGCCCGGCCGCACCTGCTCGCCCGGCCGCGCCGACGCCGGGAACGGCGCCCGGTAGCGGACGCTCACCTGCTGCGGCCCGGCGGGGAACGCGCACTGGTACGACACCGTGAGGTCGGCGTTCTGGGTGCCCGTAGCCTCGGCCCCGGCACCGCTCAGGCCGGCGGCGAGCAGCGCGCCGGCTCCGGCCGCCGCCATCAGGCGGCCGGCCCGACGTGCGCGCACACTGATCATCGCCCCACCCATCGGAGATCGTCCGTCCGGCCCGCCGGCGGTCGCATTCCGCACCTGTCACGAGCCCGGGACCGGATGGGACCACGAAAGAACGCGGCCGCACAAGACGACCGGAAAAATTGCTCACCCAGCGCGCAAGGAAAAGCCTTGTTCATACTCCGGTGAGCATCGGCCGGGCATTTGAAATGCTTGTCAACCGACTGACAAGCGCGCGTTCCCGAACTTTATCCGAGTGATAAGGAGCGCTCGCCGGGGCGGACGATAATGGCTTTTCCCCGGCCGCCGCGCGGCGCGGGGCCGCCGACGTCTCATCCGAAGGACCCGAGGTGAAGCCGATGCCAGCTCGTACCCGGCCGGCGGCGGCGCTGCTGCTCGCCGCGACGCTTCTGTTCGCCGCCGGCTGCGGCGGCGGTGACGGCGGG